>CAMPHP010000009.1 GCA_946885925.1 uncultured Litorilinea sp. | reverse complement strand
AGGCGTCCCTGCAGAGGTGGTGGCGCGTGCCAATCGTTCCTACCATGACCCCAACGGCGAAGTCCCCCTGGAAGATCTAATGGAGTTGCAACGCTTCTTTGGCGACCAGGGTCAGTTGAGCTATACCGAACTCATTGACATGGGCCAGTTCATCAATCCCAGCTATGCCGAAGCTGCGGTCGAGGAATTGGGCGGCCCGGTTGAATGGGAATAAAAGCGCGGGAATGAGTTAGTAGATCATAGAAGAACCAGTATAGAAAGACCAATATGGTGACACAGCAACGTCCTATCATTCAGACACACCAACTCACCAAAATGTTTGTGGGTCCAGACCAGCACGAATTTCATGCGATGGGGCCGGTGGATATGCACGTCAACATGGGTGAGTTTGTCTGCATCGTGGGGCCAAGCGGCTGTGGCAAAAGCACCTTACTACGCATTCTTGCTGGACTCGATCAGCCATCCGGCGGCAGCATCGAAATCAACGCGGCAGAGGATGAACAGCGCCCCTTTAACAGCATGGTCTTTCAAGGTGATTCAACATTCCCTTGGCTCACAGTACATGAAAATGTTGAGTATGGGCTACGTATGCGTGGCGCTTCCTATCGCACCCGCGAGCAGGTCGTCGGCCAAATGCTGCAAGTCGTCGGGTTGAGTGGTTTTGCGGAGGCATATCCCTACCAGCTTTCGGGGGGGATGCGCCAACGTGTGGCACTGGCACGCGCCTTTGCCAATGATCCCCAAGTTTTGCTGATGGATGAACCTTTTGGCGCGCTAGATGCCCAAAACCGCATCTTGCTCCAAGACGAACTACTGCAAATTTGGGAGCAGACTGGTGACGGCAGCCAACGCAAGACGATCATTTTCATCACCCACTCGATTGACGAGGCCATTGTCCTCGCCGATCGAGTGTTGGTGATGAGTTCGGTTCCAGGGCGCATCAAAGCCGACATCCCAATCCCCTTTGATCGCCCGCGCCAAACCTATGAACTAAAGCGTGAGCCACTTTTTGGAGAGCTAACGTATACAATATGGGAGGCATTGCGCGACGAAGTCAACGCTGCGCGCGCCTCCGAAACCCGTTAAGGGACTATTTTTGACATGTTCTTGTTTGTCATGTTCTTGATCTGTTCGCCAAAGCCTGCGGCATAACCCATGAAAAACCGTCTATTCTACTTCATCTCGCCCCTGGCTCTGCTGATACTCTGGGAGCTATTGGTAGCGACCAATGTGTTGGACCGGCGATTCTTTCCAGCACCCAGCGAAACTCTGCAACGGCTGGTGGAGTTACTCCGCGATGGCACGCTCGTCACCGCTACCATTGTCACCCTACGCCGTATGCTCATCGGCTTCATCCTGGCGACAATCCCTGGCGTGCTGCTTGGCTTGCTGATGGGCATGAGCCGCACTACGCGCGTCATTCTTGCGCCGCTCATTGCCGCGCTCTATCCAGTACCCAAGATTGCCCTTGTACCTATGGTCGTCATTCTCTTTGGCATTGGGGAAGCCAGCAAATATGCCATTGTCATCATCTCGGTCTTCTTCCTTGTCGTCATTAACACAATGGCTGGCGTTCTCAATGTCGAGGAGCGCTATTTCGACATTGCCCGCAACAACGGCGCAAAAGGCTGGGACTTGGTCTGGACTGTAGCACTTCCCGCAGCCCTGCCCAGCATCCTTACCGGGATCAACCTGGGCTTAGGATTTGCCCTCACCGTAATCGTCGGGACCGAATTGCTGCTTCCGCAAGGGGGCATTGGCGCATTGATTTGGAAGAGTTATCAGATCTATGACATCGCCACCATCTTTGCCGGGTTGATTGTGGTTGCGCTGATTGGCTGGGGCTTAAACACCATTATGCTTGAATTGGAACGGCAGCTCTTGCCCTGGCGCGCAGCGTCCGGCAACCGCCGCGCCCGCCGCATCGAAGACGAACCGGCGCTGCGTCGCTTTGTTCGTACATGGTGGCTGTCAGTGCGCCCCCTTAGCTTCACCGCCAGCGTCACACCTGTCGTCTTAGGGAGTGTTCTCGCCGCCTATGATGGTGCGTGGAACTGGTGGCTCTTTGCCGTGACCTTGCTCGGCTCGGTCCTGATCCATGCGGGCACCAATCTCATCAACGATTATTATGATTGGAAGAAAGGGGCCGACACGCAGGAGTCGCTGGGGCCATATCGAGCGCTAAAGGAAGGTATGCTGACCCCAAAGCAGGTCTTTTGGGGCGGTGTGATCTGTTTTGCCTTGGGTTCTGGGCTGGGGATCTATCTGGTCGCCACGCGCGGTCTCTTTATCCTCTAACGAGGGATCTTCAGGGTATTTGCTGGTTGGTTCAAAACAGCAGGCCCTGCCGCCTTTGCCTATACAGGTCTGGGCGAAGTTGTGGTCTTTATCTGTATGGGACCCGTGATCGTACTGGGCAGCTATTTTGTGATGACCCAAAGCATCTCGCCTACCGTCATCTGGATTTCGGTACCCATTGGTCTACTTGTTGCCGCTCATCTCCACGCCAACAACATGCGCGATCTCGACTCCGACCTTTCCAAGAACAAGCGCACACTTGCCAATATCCTCGGTCGAAAAGCCAGCCGCTGGGAGTATTACATCCTGGTGGGTGGTAGCTATCTTATGCTGATTGTGTTGGTGCTGTTGCGCATTGCGCCTCCCTTTGTGCTGCTCGCCTTATTGACGCTGCCCACTGCCATCAATCTGATTCGCACAGCGTCGATCCATGATGCACCGGCACGGCTTAACAAAGTGTTACGCGGCACAGCTACATTGCACGAACGCTTCGGCTGGCTTATGATCCTTGGCGTGATCGTCGCCATTGCTGCCCAAGTAGCCTAGGTACTCTCTTTATCTACGTTCCCCATCCACAAGGAGGTTCCACCTCATGTCAACCGACCGCAAATACAAAGTGCGTGCTGTCCATTGCGACCATCGCGCCAGCGACGAAGAGGTCTACGAAGCCCTCAAACGTGCCACCGACCCGCTCACAGAGGCGTGGGATAAACTTGCCAAAGCTAAACGAATTGGTATCAAATTTAACCAAGATAAGCCTGTAGACCGTTGGGTCTTTGCCCACGGTCAGCTACAACAGTTGGTCAGCGCCAAAGTCGCTCGCGCTGTGCTGCGCCTGTTACGCGAGCGCACAAATGCCGAGATCATCCACACGGATGTCAGCTTTTATGCCATGTACGAAGGCACAGATCCCTGGGTCACAGGAACCGTCCTGCCCATCCTGCGTGAGTTCGATGTCACCCATGTGGATGGAACCAAGCCACCTTATCGCATGGTCAGCGTACCCGGTGGCGGGCAGATGTTCCGCCAATACCTGCTGCCCGAAAGCGCAGTTGATGTAGACGAATTTATCTCCGTCGCCAAGATCAAAAATCACGCCTTTATGGGCATCACGTTGACGCTCAAGAATTTATTCGGACTCATGCCGGGTGAACCAGAAGGACACACGCGCACCTATTTCCATCATCTCGTGCGTATGCCCTATATGCTGGCTGACCTGGGGCGCATTTTCAATCCCACGCTGAATATCGTGGACGCGCTCATCGGTCAAGCCGGACGCGAATGGGGCAATGGCCGCGATGAAAGCCCCACCCAAACGCCAAACACCTTGATCGCTGGCGACCACACCATTGCCACCGATGCTTGTGGCGGCTACTTAATGGGCGCAGATCCACAAAGTGACTGGCTCACACCTCCCTATCACCGTGATCGCAACTCGCTTCTGGTCGCGGCAGAACAGGGATTTGGCACAGTCAATCTGGATGAAATCGACTTCCAATCGGAAGTCGAGCGGCCCATTGGTCAATTCTATGCAGCGCTCACAGATTCTATGTCCACCGTTGTCAACTGGCGACGCAGTACCGCCGAGCAAGCACTCCACTATCTCGATCACAAACGCGAGTTGGCAGACAAATACGCGGGTGAGTACATCCTGCTACAAGCGGGTGAAGTACGCTGGCATGACCCCGTTAGCGACCTCAAGGTCAGCCGCCGCGTCCTCTCTGGCGACCGCCCGGAAGAAGCCATGTGGATGAAGCTCGTTGACCCAGATGAGACCGAAGGCGAACACTACGAAGTCTACGAAAAGGCCCTCCAGCAAGCCCGCGCCGCCAAGGTTCCTGTAGCAGCGTAAGTTCCACCTGCCTAGACCATCTGAATAGTTGCGCCGTAATCTTCGAGGAAGCTCAGAGCTTCCTCGAAGATGTATGTCTACTGCCGAGGCTACGGAGACTAGACGGCAAGTAAATCAGGTCCCTTCTCGGTCGCCGCGGCTGCCAGCGCGCCAGAGCGGATTACCTCGTCAAAGGTGGCGAAGTTGCCGGCTTTACGCTCCACATGCTCAACCACTGCGTCGATGAGACGAAACGTATGCTCATAATCATCGGCAATGCCGTGGGTGTGCATCAACAGCACGGCTATCGGGCTTTCCTCTGCAATCCGGTCTACATCTTGCTTGGCGAGTTCAATAAATTCTGCGCTGCGTTGCCCAGAACCACGCCACGTATACTCATTTAGAATGGGTGCTTCGATAATATCGTCATACCAGACGAAGGGGCGGTGTGGCATGTTATCAACCCACTTCTGCTCAAGGCTACCGCTGTTATGCGGCAAATGTTGGTAGCCGGTGCCGCTAATATACATTACGCTATGATACTGGATACCAACATTGCGTAAGGCACGAAATAACGGCTTAGAGATGGCCCCGCATGGCGCGCGGAAGGCGGTAGGCTCAACGCCAAGTTCTGTCTTGAAGATCTCCAGCCCCTCTTCAAGGCGTGCCTGCAACTTCTCCACTGTATAGCGTTGCATAAGTTCATCGCGACGCGCATCAAAGTTAGGCTGCATCGTGGCCTGAATCGAGGTTGCAGGCCAGGCTGGCGGCCCAAACTCATAACAATCCGCATGGGTCAGACCGTGGAGTTGGATGTCATGACCCGCATGGATCTCTTTAGCCAGTTCCTCTCGCCATGCCGGAGATAACGGAGAGTTGTTAGGCTTTGGGATAACAAACCAGGTCGACTTAACACCGCGCGAGTCAAAAAACGAGCAGGTTCGATCCATTGACTCCACCAATTTCTCACCCGAACCAGCGTCATCAATACTCCAAATGTATGTCGTCATTAACCGAGTTCCTTTGTAGTAACGAGAGGCAGACATCACTTAACAGAGATGTCCAGAAGGATATGGTAAGACAGGCGGAACGAAGGGAAAAGAAAAAGAAGAGAATCTAACCCTATCAGCTAGCTTCTCTTCTCATTTTAACCGGCAAATTCTACTCTGCCCGCAAAGCGACAGCACACTGCTCGGCTAGGCCGCTACCGGGTGAGAGACTGACTGCACATAGGCATTGAAGAGTTCAATGATGCGCTGGGTCTTTGGCCCTGGCTTTCCTGTGCCAATCACATGCTCATCGATCTGGACGACCGGCAATATCTCTTTGGTCGTGCTGGTCAAAAAGGCTTCATCAATCAAAGAGAGTTCGTGATAGTGGATGGGGTGTTCTACCACCTCAAAGTCGTTTGTCGCGATCTCCATGACCACCTGGCGCGTAATGCCTTTTAACACCCCTTCGCGTGGGGTAATCAACCGTTCGCCGCGCACAACAAAGAGATTGGCACGTGTCCCCTCGGTCAGCCGGTCGTGGGCATCTAGGTAGATGGCTTCGACAGCGCCGGTCTTCTCAGCATCATTCATCGCCATAATTGCGCCGATATAATTCAGGCTTTTCACAGTTGCCATCGTGCGCTCAATCAGCGTGCTGACGGCCTTGCTGCCTTGGCTATAGTAGGAGGCGGGATAGGGAGCAACCGGGTGTACCATCACCATCAAAGAAGGCTTGCCCTGTGGCGTCATAAAATTAGTTGATGGCCCGCCTGTGACAACGATCCGGATCGAGGCATCGGGAATATCATTGCGTGCATAGGTCTGCAACACCACATCTTCTAATTCTTCTGTGCTCCACGGCAGCCCCAAACCAATCTGGCTGGCGGAGCTTTCGAGCCTGTGGATGTGGTCACGCAATCGAAACGGTGTCTTTCCATAGGTGCGTAGCAGATCAAAGACCCCATAGCCGCGCACAATCCCCAAGTCATTAAGTGGCAGCATGGCTTGCGTAGGCGGCACAAAGGAACCGTTTACATAGTACGTGATCTCGCCCATTGCTTTCTCCCTTACCCACTGATCAATCTACCCAAACTACCCTGAAGGCAACATTGATGCTGCCCTTTAAGGCGGATTATAAGCCCGATTCCACTCGCGCGCCAAACGCTAGCCAACTAGCGGGTATACCTCGTGCGCCAGGTCTATAGCCCCAACTAGCTCCATACTTGATTTGCCGCTCTCAAGGAGCAAAGAGCGGCGGCACCAGCGTATGGAAATCCGTTGTAATCTGGTAAGCCTTTGCGACTGCCAACAGGCGCGCCTCGTCATCCAACTGGCCCACAAAACTAATGGAAGAAGGCAGTCCGTCATCAAGGAATCCGTTGAGCAGCGTTACAACAGGATGCCCGGTTAGGTTTGTCACCCATACATTATCGCCTTCGGCAGATGCAATATAGAGATCAATATCAGCCATGCGTGCCGCCATCTCGATAATCAACTGTCGCCGCAACCGCTGCATCTGGATATATTCCACCGCGGGCACGAGGCGCGCTACCCGAAATTGATTGGCCCAATACTTTTCCTCCTGGCGAATCAGTAAGTCATCGCGATTGCTGCGCGTCAACTCGTCAAAAGCAGTTGCCGCCTCAACATAGAGAATTGTTTGCAGCGCATTAAGCGGGAACTCTGGCAATTCAATCGGCACAAGCTTCGCCCCCAACTCTGCGAGTTTGACCAACGTAGCCTTATCTCGAATCTGTGATGCCGTATCTTCTTTGGCAAAATCACTTACGACATAACCGATGCGTAGACCAGCAAGGTCAACCTGTGGTTCCCAGGCAAAGGGTTTGTCAACCACCGCCGGATCCTCGTGATCTGGCCCACGGATCGCATCAAAGACCAGTGCACAATCCTCTGCCATACGGCACATAGGGCCGATCTTGTCCAACGTCCAACTGAGCGCCATTGCTCCATGCCGGCTGACGCGGCCAAAGGTAGGCCGCAGGCCAGTAACGCCACATGCGCGCGATGGCGAAATAATCGAGCCATTGGTCTCGCTACCAATCGCAAAGGCAACCAGCCCTGCCGCTGTTGCCGCGCCGGGTCCTGCCGATGAGCCGCTCGAGCCTTTGGTCAGATCCCAGGGATTCTTGGTCTTGCCCCCATACCAAACATCATCCCAAGCCAAGCTCCCCATACTCAACTTTGCTACCAACACCGCACCTGCTTCTGCCAAGCGCGTCACCACAGTAGCATCCATGTCAATCATTTGGCCGCGATAGGGAGGCGCACCCCAACTGGTAGGATAGTTGCGTGTTGCAAACATATCCTTCAGGCCATACGGAATGCCATGCAGTGGCCCCCGATAATGACCCGCGGCAATCTCCGCATCCGCCTGAGCGGCCTGTTGCCGCGCCAATTCCTCCGTAAGTGTCACCACACAGGCCAATTGTGGCCCATATTGTTTGAGCCGGTATAAATACATCTCAGTCAATTCGCTGGAAGTGACCTGGCGCGAGCGCACCAATTCCGCCAGCGCAAAAACTGGATAAAAGGCCAGCTCCTCCAATCGCTCTGGACGCGTCACCTCAACCGGCTCCACAGCACGTAGCGGTAAAGTGGGTGGGGGGCATTGCCCCGGCAAGCGTGGGTCAAAATGAAAGGCGGGCAGCGGCGCGTTGCCAAATTCATATTCGCGTATCCGAGCATAGTTTGCATAGTTGAGGTTGACTGCATAGCTCATCAACGCCGCCTCGGATGCGGTGAATTCCAGCCCAATAACACGTCCAGCAGTCTGGATCATCTCTGCATTGACAGCCAGTGCCACTTCCGGCCCTTCTACAGTTTCTTCGTTCGCTTTTTCGGTGGTTTCTGCGTTGGTTTCTGCGTTGGCTACAGTGGGCAATTGTGCCTGACTCATAGGATTCCTTTAGCTATACAAACAAGTGTTGGCAAGCAAGGGGGTGCGGCTCATTGTACCCGATGTCGTGATCTCCTCCCAGGGATGGCAAGGCAAATGTGCACGCACGCCACGTCACCAAGTCACCTTTTCTCGAGATCATTTTTGGAGATCGCCAGGGCTTTTTTGCCAACGCCGGATCAAGTGGGTATGATACCGTATCTATGACTGTTCCGTTGGTGTTCCATCCTGATTATGTAGCTGAACTTCCTCCCGAACATCGCTTCCCCATGCCGAAGTTCGGCAAACTCTACGAGCACCTTTTCCGTCAGGGTATCGCTGGGTTGCACCAATTCCACTGCCCAACGCGCGCGTCCCGCGAGTTGTTGGAACTTGTCCATTCCGCCCACTATGTGGATGCCTACTGTAATGGCACACTAGACGCCCGCGCCATGCGTCGCATCGGCTTTCCGTGGAGTCCCGCATTGGTCAACCGCACCTGTACGGCTGTCGGCGGCACGGTACTAGCTGTAGAGCTGGCAATGCAACATGGTTTGGCAGCCAGCACAGCCGGGGGTACGCACCACGCCTTTGCTGACTATGGTTCTGGCTTTTGCATCTTTAACGATTTGGCTGTAGCAGCGCGCTATGCTCAACGTGATCTAGGGGTCAGCCGCGTGCTCATTGTGGATTTGGATGTACATCAAGGAGACGGCACGGCTGCGATCTTTGCGGATGATCCCAGCGTCTTTACACTATCGCTCCACTGCGGTGACAATTTTCCCTTTCGCAAGCAAAGGAGTGATTTAGATGTGCAGTTGCCAGTAGGCATGGAAGATGAAGCCTATCTCCGTACCCTCGCAACCACCTTGACCGATGTGCTAGCCATCTTCCAGCCCAATCTCGTCTTATATGACGCAGGGGTCGATCCCCATTATGCCGATAAGCTTGGTAAGCTGGCATTAAGTGACGAAGGACTCTACCGGCGGGATGAATCTGTATTGGAAAGTTGCCTGAGTCGTGCAATCCCAGTCGCGTGTGTCATTGGCGGAGGTTATGACGCGGATATTGATCGCTTGGCCCGACGCCACTCTATTGTCCATCAAGTAGCGGGCGAGATCTTTGAGCGATATCATCTCTAAATATCATCTCTGAGATCGCCTTCTTTAATGTTTCTTCTTCAAGAAGAAAGTTTTAAGCATAAAGTGACAACATCTACACAAACATCCGACAGTTGGGCCAAACAAAATCTTGCCGCAATTCATGCTCGCCTTCAGCCAGTCCGCAAGCTAAACAGCGGCACCATCTATACTGAACCCTCTGGCATTCACTTTCATGTTGTCACAAAGACAGGTTCGAGCCTGCGTTTTTGGCTGATCGAGCAGACCAACCCAAATACGGGTGTCATTCAGTCCGAGATCGATCTAGATGACCCCTTGCTGCTGATGGAGCCTTATACCCAGGCAATGACACTGGGTCTGCTCTGGCGGCCTCAGCCTAGCGCCATCTACATAGCGGGCTTTGGCGGCGGGCGTCTTCCACTGATCTTGCATCACTATCTCCCCAACGCGTGCATAGATTGCACCGACATCGAACCTAATATTGTTAAGATTGCCGAGCAGTTCTTTGGTGTCCAATGTGACGAGCGGCTTCAGGTCGCGATCGAAGATGGTCGCCAATGGCTGGAAAAGACAGATAAGCTCTACGATCTGATCTTGTTGGATGTATTTCTGGATAATGGCTATTCCCCCTACCGGATGAGCACAGTAGAGTTCTTCCAACTCTGTCACAGCCGCCTGCTGCCTGGTGGTGTGGTCGTGATCAATCTCCTGGGCGGAGACCCTTTTGCCGCAGCCAAGGCCCGTACCTTGGCGCAAGCCTTCCTGAATGTCTATACGTTTGTCGATCCCGGCGAAAACATCATCTTATTTGCCACCGACAACAACGAGTTTGAGATCGAAACCCTGCACCAGCGCGCGGCGATGTTGGATGCTGTTCACGCTTTTCCCTATCCCTTCCGCGAGCATGGTCAGCGTCTCACCAAAGGCTTGGATATCTTGGAAGCAGAGGCGAGAACTGCACCACTGCTGACCGATGATGCCCCACCCGCGGAATATTTCGCCACGATCCCTTCCTTCGCCGCGCCCTTTAGCCAAGTCGATCCCAATCTTCCATGTCCCTGTGGCTCTGGGCTGCACTTCGCAGCCTGTCACGGTGCAGCATCTTCGACGATTAATGTGGATTAGAGCGGATCAATCCTAGATCGTCGCTGTCGCTAATGCTTCTGCCTGCAACTTAAACAACTGTTGGATGCCCATCTCGGCCAAGAGCAACATGGCATTGAGCGCGGGACGGCTAAAGGGTTCACCCTCTGCCGTACCTTGCACTTCAATAAAACGACCATCAGCCGCCATCACCACATTCATATCAACATCCGCAGCCAAATCCATCTCATAGTCCAAGTCCAGCACTGCCTTGCCTTTGACAATTCCCACGCTAACCGCAGCCACCGCTTGTGTGAGTGTACCTGGCGGCACAATCTTCTTCTTCTCCAACCGGCGTAAGGCAAGCGCCAAGGCCACATAGCCCCCGGTAATCGACGCAGTACGTGTGCCGCCGTCAGCCTGAATAACATCACAGTCCACAATGATCTGCCGTTCACCCAGCTTTTCTAAATCTACAGCCCCGCGCAGGCTGCGTGCGATCAATCGCTTAATCTCCTGGGTACGCCCTTTGGGCGTCAAGGTCTCGCGTTGGTTGCGCTGGGCAGTCGCACGCGGCAGCATAGCATATTCTGCCGTAATCCAGCCATGACGGTCCTTGCCAGTCTTGAGCCAACGCGGCAGATTGTCCTCAATGGTGGCATTGCATAACACCTTGGTCTGGCCCATACTGATCAAGACGGAACCTTCGGGGTGGATCACATAATCCAGTTCAAAATTTACAGGGCGCAGTTCATCCAAGGCGCGTGTTTGCTCTGTCACCAGGTTTTCCTTTCGTTTCGCAAAGGTCATTTCACAAAGGTCGTTCTACAAAGAGTAGCCAAAAAGCAGATGATTCCTATATTACCATTAACATGACGCGCTTGCGCCATTGCGAGTGGATAACAAAAAACCCTTCCAGATCTGGAAGGGTTGAGGTGGAGCTAAAGGGACTTGAACCCTTGACCTCTACAATGCCATTGTAGCGCTCTCCCAACTGAGCTATAGCCCCAAACAAAGGTCTCGACGGCTGTTGGCTGCCGACCTATATTCTATTGTTTCTTGCTACTCTGTCAAATTTCATCCTGCTGAAGTCAGCGCTACCTGCCGCAATCTTAGCAGAGCAATGCTTGAGTAGGAGTGGAGCTGAAGGGACTTGAACCCTTGACCTCTACAGTGCGATTGTAGCGCTCTCCCAACTGAGCTACAGCCCCGCGTGCGTTGACAAGAGTTAAGTATAACAGAAGCACCCCCTTAGGTCAAATTCATGCTGAAATCAGCGGAACATATTTTTATGATACTCCGTCAGCATGGTGTAGGGGTCATCCGCCCTCTACCTGGCGATAACGACAGGATTAGCAATGCCCTTTGTGGCAGGATCAAAACTGTTCTGTAAGCCGTTTCGATCAAGATCAAAGATTGATATGCTTATAACAGACAGCGTAGCAAAGTTGTTATAACGATCACAGTAGCTAGCAGTAGCTATAAGAATCTAAGTTGGTCAGGCACACAGAAGCGTTTTGCAACGAACCAGAAATCGCTAAAAACATTTGGCAAGACAAACAGTGTCGAAACAAACATTGCCAAAAACGGAGTAGCCGGCCAATTATCACGTAGGAAGACGGTCTGAATTATAGGGCCCTGAGGTCAAACAAGCCTTCAATAGACCTGATAGAGTGGCCCATAGACGAGGGAATGCCCCTTAAGGGATGCATAGGGAGATACAAATGAACGCTCGAAAAATTGCCATTGTTGCTCTAACGCTTATCTTGATTGTTGCGGTCTTTACAGGCGCAGTAGGTGCTTTGAATGGCAACGCGGCTCCAGTAGTCCGCCCCCAGTTGGCAAATGTACGCGATTATACCGCTGTTGCGGCTGCCACTGAGAGCTATGCAGTTGATGGTGGAGTTCTTTTTAAGGGGCAACCAGGTGCTTGGACGCAAATCATCACCCCCAAAGAGGTGATTGTAAGTGCAGTCGCAATTGACAGCACAGACCCGAACACCGTTTATATCGGCGCAGCGAACGAAATGGCAATCTTCCGCACCCTGGACAATGGACGTAGCTGGCTGCGTGTCCCGCTAACCGACGAGTATGTTGGTGGCGTAACCGATATCGCTGTTGACGGTGCACAAAGCATCGTGTATGTAGGCACAGATACTGCTGGTCTATTCCGTCTGCGTGACGTGGGTTCCAGTATCGTTCTAAGTGGTCACCTGGTGCTCGAAGAGCCTGTAATCGAGGTTGCAGCCGATAGCACAGGCAAGGGAATGGCCTTTGCTCGCACCGCATGGACTCTTTACCGAGCCGAGAATTTCGGTCTGGCTTGGAGTGCCGTAAGCAACTTACAAAGCGCGCCAACTGCGGTTGCCATTGCCAACACCGAGCCTGCTCAGATTTACGTCGGGACAACGGATCGTGGTCTCTTGGTCAGCAATGACGGTATTGAGTGGACGACAGCTAATCAGGGCTTAAACTTCGTTCCAGGTTCCCGCCTCATGGTCAATGACTTGGCAATTGACCCGGCACAGCCTGAAGTAATGTATGTTGCTACGAGCTACCTATATGGAACCAGCGAGGTACATACTTCCCCAGCCGGTGTCGCTGTGAGCACCGATGGTGCACAGGCTTGGTCGCCCATCCACGAGGCTACCAACCTGAACGTCGCAGAACTGCTGCCTGTTAGCGGCTTGACTGGTGGTGTCTATGCGCTGACCACTGACAGCCGTACTCCGGCAGCCCTGGGCAATGCGCCAATCATCACAGAGGCGGCTGTTGCTGCCGAACCGGCTGCCGAGCCAGTAAGCATGACTAGTGTCCTGGCTTGGGTCATCGCTGGCCTAGCTGCCCTGGCACTCATCTTTGCAGTCGCCATGGACCTGCGCAGCCGCCGCCGTGTCGAGGCCGAGGGTACCCTCTCCCCCAGCGCAGTACGTATTCGCTAAACCACCTCCTTCAACGGAGTCAAACGGGCCGCTTGGATAACCGAGCGGCCCGTTTGCTTACATTAACGGTTGATCCTACCCCTAAAACATCCCTGCCTGTTGTCCACCATCAATCACATAAGCTTGCCCCGTGATCATGCGCGCATCATCCGACGCCAAGAAAAGCGCCAACGCTGCCACTTCCTCTGGCTGGATCAACCCGCGTAGTGGTTGCGATCTTTCCAGAAAGGCATCCCGATCCTCTGGCGAAACATGTGCCGTTAAAGGGGTATCGACATAGCCGGGGCAGATCACATTGCAGCGTACACCATCACGCGCATAATCCAACGCAATCGCCTTGGTCAAGTTAATCACCCCCGCCTTCGCAGCGCCATACGCAGCCTTGTTACGGCAAGGGCGAATCCCTAATGTGCCCGCCGTGTTGAGAATCACGCCCCCGTTGCGCTGCTGCATAACGGGGATAGCGTATTTAGCCCCCAAAAAGACCGAGCGCAGATCAATGGCGATACACTCATCCCACTCTTCCTCGCTAATCTCCGTGACTGTCCCCCCAGGGCTAATGCCAGCATTGTTAAATAGAATGTCTACCCCACCGTACTGCTCTACCGCGGTGGCGACCATGCGCTGCACATCCTTGCCATCGCTTACGTCAACT
>CAMPHP010000008.1 GCA_946885925.1 uncultured Litorilinea sp. | reverse complement strand
TCTAGCCTGCTCCGCTGATATATCATGAAATTTAGTGCGTGACGCTGACAGCACAGAGAAACCTATGAAAACAAAATATATAGCCCTCTTGCGGCGAGTATCCATACGAGCGTTTATCTGGTTGGGTTTATGCGCGGTGGGAATGAGCAATTTGTTCATTCCTGCCCCTGTCAATGCCCAGTCACTTCCCACCGCGAGCCCCACCAATTTGCAGGTGAATGATTTACAGGTGGAGAGCCGCGATGGGACACTGCATCTGCAATGGCAGGGCGCTGGTCAGGCAGCCATTGCCGGCACAGATGCCCCCGGCATAGCAAATAGCCAGCCGCAGACAAGCTACGGCGGCTATTTGCTTCCTCTCCAAACGCTCATGGTCGAGTTGTCTCCGGATCAAGGCGAAAGCGGTGCAGTGGCGGCGATTGCTGTAAAGGGATTGAGCAGCAGTCCCTTCACGGGCGAGCTAACGCCTGCTCCGGAAGTTCTTCCTGCTGCACTGGATTGGGAACCAACACCGACGACCCAGCCCTATGTTGAACCGCATTTGCCGGATGCCCCGCTCTTTGTGATGGCAGAAAGCATGCAGCGCGGTCGCCATCTGGCAGTCTTGGGCTTTAGTCCTATCTACCAGGACCCGGAGAGCGGGGAGATCCGTTACGCAGATAGCTTTGATGCTGCCGTCGCCGGGGCGAGCGTGGTTGCCAATGAAAACGACGCCACAGCCAACCCAGCGACCGATACACGATTCAATCCGGTCTCGGCACTGGCGAGTGCTTCTGGCCCCACCAACGGGCTTGCCAATGCCAGCGTAATCAAGCTCTATGTGGACAAAGCAGGCATGCAGCAAGTCTCCGGAGCCGAGCTAGCCGCAATAGGTTGGGGATCAGCCCCCATCAGCCAACTATCGCTCTACTATAAAGGCACAGAAGTGCCATTACATGTGATTGACAACGGCAACAATCTCCTAGAGGCTGGCGACTATTTACGCTTCTATGCACCTGTGGCAGGTGATGCCTGGAACGCTGAAAGTGTCTATTGGCTGGCACATGGCCCTCAAAATGGGCTGCGCATGGAGCAACGCAATCCACAGGCAGGAGCTGCTCCAACACGCAATACCGCCTATGAAGTTGGCCGGTTTGTAGATAACAAGATCTATGAAACCACATTACCAGGTGGCGATGGGGATAACTGGTTTCACGCCGATCTGCGCGCTGAAACTGGCAACGCCAGCTTTGACGTTACCCTTCCCCACCAACTTCCGCTCAATAACAGCCTGCCCACGCTGCTCATGCTCGATGTTACGCCCTATAGCATCGGTGCTTATGGCAATAAAATTGTCCATCGTCTCCAGGTCAGCGGAGGTGGCTACACCTATGTGGATGACAGCGACGATTGGGTTGTACCCTTCAGCGGGCCATCTCCTTTTGTCAACGAAACCCGCACACTTACCCTCGCCCAGGCAGCGGATCAGTGGACAATTACGCTGCTCAAGGAAGCAGTCAATCGAGCAGCGCTGTTTGATGCCATTAGCTATCTCTTGCCTGTCCACTTAGATTTTAGAGGCGTAGGTGCTGTTTTTCAGGGGGTTGATGGCACCTGGCGCTATCAACTCAGCAATGCGCCCACGGGTACAGCCGGTGGACTTGGCCTCTATGACATCACCAATCCGGCTCAACCACAACAGTTGGTGGTACCTGGTGGGGCTAACTTTGACATCGAAGATGGGCCATCTGCGCGTCGCTATGTGCTGGCTGGTGATGGCACGCTCTTTATCCCCCGCATCGCTGTCCACACTCCCGTAGACTTGGGCGGGCCAGGTGCGGCACATACAATCTATATTGCGCCCGCTGAGTTTCATGCCACCCTGCAACCGCTGGTTGATCTACGCCAAAGTCAGGGGTATCAAGTACGCGTGGTGGATGTCCAAGCAATTTACGATGCCTGGGGATATGGGATGGTGGATGCAAAAGCCATTCGTAGCTTCTTGCGCTTTGCTGTAGGCAACTGGTCGCCCGCGCCGCTGGCGGCTGTCTTGGTGGGTGACACAACCTACGACCCGCTCAACTATCTAGGCTATGGCAATCCCAATCTAATTCCTCCCTATATTGCCAATGTAGATCCGTGGCTCAAGTATGTCCCTTGTGATAGCTGCTATGGTCAGTTGGATGGCGACGATCCCACCAGTGACTATATGGTCGATATTTGGATTGGACGGTTCCCAGTTATCCATACTGGCGAATTAGCGACGATTGTGGATAAGATCGTGCGTTATGAGACAGCTACCGATTCTCATGCACTTTGGCGCAATACATCGCTCCAACTTGCCGATGACGATGTGCGCCCGGATGGCAGCGTGGATAATGCTGGGCCTTTCGTCCAATCTGCCGAGCATGGGGTTAGGCTCATGCCAAAGGCAATTGTGCATCTACGCAATTACTTTCTTGGCACAACAGATTTCAGCAACGTGCCCGCTGACCTTATGGATCTTCTAAGCAATGTACAAGCGTGGTGGGTCACCGATCCCGATCAAGCCATGCAAAACTCCATTAACCTGATGAACAGCGGTGTAGGGTTGGTGACGTATACAGGTCATGCCAACCACTGGCAATGGGCGCGCATTGCCTCGGACGATGCAGAGAACAAGTGGCTCTTTGGCTTATGGGAAGTGCGCCGTCTCAACAATCGCAACTCGCCTTTCATCTCGCTGTCGATGACCTGCTACACCTCGCAGTTTCATAAACCAGAAACGAACCACTTCACGATTGACGAGCACTTGCTGCTGCATGGCAATGGTGGCGCAATCGCTACGTGGGGACCAACGGGCTTTAGCATCGTCCCGGCCCATGATACACTGGCAAGTGGCTTCCATACGCAACTTTGGCAATCGCCGCACCAACAAGCCAAGCTTGGGGCATTAACCGAAGCAGGCTATGCGGCTATCTTCGCTTCCGGCACAAACCTAGATGCCAACAAGAGCTTTGCCTTCCTCGGCGACCCACTGACCCCTGCCCGCATCGCCGCCAATGAAACGACCCGTATACCAAAGGTGAGCCGTCAGGAGTGAGCAGTCAGGAGTGAGGCATCAAAGTGAGCCGTGAAAGGTGAGCCGTTAAGTTGGCATAAACTCCCTTGCCAAGCTATCATTCATCACAGATAGCTTGGCAGGGGAGGTTGAATTCGTATGCGGCGTGATTATTCTCAAATTCAGCGGGTACTTGTCATTACCTTTATCCTCAATCTCATGGCGACCGTCGCCAAATTGGGCATTGGGATTTGGACAGGCGCGCTGAGTCTCATCGCAGACGGTCTTGACACCCTCTTTGATGGTATCTCCAACATCATCGGATTGATCGCAGTCCGCATCAGTAGCCAGCCACCTGACAAAGAACATCCCTACGGCCATCGCAAGTTTGAGACCCTCGCCGCGCTCTTCATTGCAGCAGCCCTCTTTATCACCGCCTGGGAGCTAGGTAGCAGCGCGATTGGACGGCTGCTTGACCCGCCACCGCTTACCTTTAATTGGTGGAATGTGGGTGCGCTGCTCGTAGGCAGCGTGATTCAAGCCGGGGCGGGATTATGGGAAATGGGCAAGGCGCGACAGCTGGAAAGCGAAGTATTGATGGCTGATGCGCGCCATACGCTTGCCAGCATTGGTGTCAGTGCCACAGTCTTGCTAGGGCTTGGATTGGTCTGGCTGGGCTATTCGTGGGCAGACCCGGCCGTAGCCTTAATCGTGGCAGTGGTCATTGCCAAGATTGGCGTGGACACCGTACGCGAGAATGTGCCAGCCTTGGTAGACAAGGCACCCATCTCTGAAGATAATATCAGCGCAGTTGTAGCCGCGGTCCAGGGCGTGGAGAGCTATCATCGCATCCGCAGCCGCGGCCCCAGTGATCATGTAGCGATTGATCTGCATGTACGTGTTGCCCCGAGTCTCTCCATGCAGGATGCCAACGCCATTGCAGATGAAGTACGTCGCCGCTTGTTGGCCTTGCCTGGGGTGGATGATGTCACCGTACACGTGGAAGCCGAACGAGGCGTTGATAGTGCAGCCGACCTCTACACGGCAACAAGACTCACCGCTCAGGAATTTGGCGTTGCCATTCATGAATATTGGGTACAAGAGAACGAGCAGAAGCTAAGCCTGCATTTGCATGTAGGTGTAGACCCCAATACCTCTGTCCAAGAGGCCCACACGGTGGTGGATCGTCTAGAGCAAGAGCTTTTGGAACGCCGCCCAGATATACACGCAATCTACAGCCATATCGAATTGGCAAACACCGATATTCTACCTACCGCGCGGGTGAGTAGCAGGCTCTATCAGCGCATTCATGAGCAAGTGGTCGAGGCTGCCAATGCGATTCCCCACCTGAGCGATGCCCACAATATCCATGTAAGCCAGGTCGAAGGCAAGCTCTTCATCAGCTTTGAAGCGTTGGTGGATGGCAACCTTTCCGTCATGGTTGCCCACGATTTGAGTACCCAACTCCAAGAAACCATACGCGCCACAGTCCCCAATGTTGGTGAAGTCTTGGTACATTTGGAGCCCAGAAATCTGGAGCCAACGGATAGCGTCGAACCCATACGCTAAATTCCTGGTTCCCACCTGCTCTACTCACTACGATTGACAGAAACCATAGTCACAAAAATCATAGTCAAAGAAGCTATAGTGACAAAAGCTATAGTCACAAAAGCTATAGTGACAAAAGCATAGAGACCACAGGGAGAGTGAAAATGCCGCACGGCATTGAAACAGTTACCGTCATTGGTGCAGGCACAATGGGTGCAGCGATTGCTGCCCATCTTGCCAATGCAGGGCTGACGGTCCACCTGCTAGACATGGTTCCTACCACGCTCAACGACGAGGAGCGCGCGGCGGGACTTACCCTAGACCACCCAACAGTACGCAACCGTATTGTTCAAGCTGGCTATCTACGCATGGTCAAAGCACGGCCCAGCAACCTCTTTGCTGCCGACGTTGCCCAGCGCATCCATACGGGTAACCTGGAAGATGACTTCGTTTCGGCTGTGCAGGCCAGCGACTGGATCATCGAAGCGATCATCGAGCAACTTGACCCCAAGCAGGCACTCATCGCCCACATTGAAGCAGTTGCACCAGCCCATGCCATTGTCTCCACCAACACATCGGGCATCCCCATCGCACAGATTAGCGCAGGGCGCAGTGCTGCGTTCCAGCGGCGCTTCCTGGGCACTCACTTTTTCAATCCGCCCCGCTATCTGCCCTTGATCGAGCTGATCCCGACCCCAAGCACGGACCCGGCCATTACCCAACAACTGCGGGCTTTTGCCGAGGAAACGTTGGGCAAAGGGGTCGTCATCTGCCATGACACCCCGAACTTCATCGCCAATCGCATGGTCAGCTATATTCTGGCCGATCTAATCACCTTTGCCGTGGAGAATGGTTATAGCGTCGAGGAGGTAGACGCGCTAACAGGGCCGCTTCTGGGCAGGCCGCGCTCCGGCACCTTTCGCCTCAACGATGTTGTGGGCATTGATGTGTGGGTCATGATCGCACGCAACCTCCACCCACTCATCCCCGACGATGCCGACCGCGACACCTTGCTTGCCCCTGCCTATCTTGCGGTGATGCAGACGTTGATCGACAACGGGCACTTAGGCGTCAAGAGCGGTCAGGGCTTCTATCAAACGGTGACTGACGAGAATGGGGAAAAGAGCTTTTGGGGCTTGGATCTGACCGCAGCCCGCACAGGGCAGATTGTCTATCAGCCGCCACAAAACCCTACTTGGCCTAGCGTAGAGCAAGCACAACGACTGCCACTAGCCGAACGGCTGTGTGCCTTGGTGGCGGCAGAGGATCGTGCAGGTCGCTTGATCTGGCATACCCTTGCCAGTACGCTTGCGTATGCCGCCGCACGCATTCCCGAAATTGCCGACAGCCTAGTTGATGTTGACCGCGCAATGGAATGGGGCTTTGCCTGGGAACTTGGCCCCTTTGCTCTCTGGGATGCGCTGGGCGTAGCGGCGACCACTGCACGCATGCAGCAAGAAGGAATCCGGGTTGCGCCGTGGGTGGAAGCGATGCTCAGTCAGGGCCATCACAGCTTCTATCGCCAGCAGGAGGGTATCGCGCAGGTCTATCAGCCCCAAACGGGCGACTACGTACCAATCGAACAGGATGAGCGCATTGAGACAGTCGCAGCACTCAAGACGCACGCGCCCACTGTTGCGGAAAATGAAGCCGCTACCCTGTTAGACATAGGCGATGGAATTCTGCTCCTCGAATTCCATACCAAGCTCAATGTGCTTGACATGGATCTCTTCCCCATCCTAGACGCGGCGCTTGAACGCCTTCATGGTGGCGCGACAGCTCTGCTCATTGCCAATGACGGACCCCATTTCAGCGCGGGAGCCAATCTGCGCGCCATGCTGGCGCACGCTCAATCGGGCGATTGGGCGGCGATTGACCTACTGATCAGCACCGGTCAAGCACGTCTGCTTGCACTACGCACTGCTCCCAAGCCCGTCGTTGCCGCACCCTTTGGTCGCGCGCTCGGTGGTGGGGCTGAGATTTGTCTAAGCGCGCATCGCGTGGTAGCCCATGCCGAAACCAATATTGGGTTGGTGGAATTCAACGTTGGGCTGATTCCTGGTTGGGGCGGCTGTAAGGAGATGGTGCGCCGCCATGTTCAAGCCGCAGTACCCTTAACGGGAGTGCGTCACATCATGGATCTGATTACCCAAGCAAAGGTCTCCGGTTCGGCGCGTGAGGCCCAGGCATGGGGCCTGTTGGCCTCAGAGGATCGCGTGGTCATGCACCGCGGCCATCTCATCCACATTGCTCGCCAGACAGCCAGTGAACTGGCACAAGGTTTTACACCTCCTATCTCGACCAGAAATGTCTATGCCGCTGGAGCGACAGTGCTTGCCACTATCCAAGATGAAATCGCCGCAAAGCAGGAGGCGGGCAAATTTGGCGAACATGATGTTGTTATTGCCACAGCTTTGGCAGAGGTGTTGTGCGGAGGAAAAGACAAAGCGGGCTGGCGCGATGAGCAGGACTTTCTTGAGTTGGAAAGAGAGGCATTTGTAAAGCTCATACGCACACCCGGAACCCAAGCACGGATCCGGCACCTACTTACAACCGGCAGACCATTGCGTAATTAGCCCCCATTAGCCAACCAAACGGCAAATAAAAATGCGATCACACTGGAAAGATGCATCCATTATGTCACATCGACAAGGTTTTGTAGATGTGACATAATGACCATCACGGCTTCGTGTGGTCTATATTGTGAATTCTGCACTTTAGTTGCCCATTCTAAAGTAGCGGGGTTGTCCCCAGGAGGAATGTTTGCCGTGTCGAAGAGGATTTATGTAGGGAATTTGCCTTTCCGGGCGACCGAAGAGCAAATTCGAGATCTGTTCACCCAGTACGGTCAAGTGGATTCAGTTGCCATGATCACAGATCGGGAGACTGGAAAGTTCCGAGGCTTCTGTTTTGTGGAAATGGGAGACAATGACGCCGATAGTGCGATTCGGGCGCTGAACGGTTTCCAAATGGACGGTCGAGCGCTTCGAATCAATGAAGCTATGCCGCGTGAAAATCCTCGCGGCAGTGGTGGCGGCGGCGGTGGTTACGGTGGCGGCGGTGGTTATAGTGGCTCACGCGGCGGTGGTGGCTCGCGTGGCGGCGGCGGTTATGGTGGTGGCTCACGCGGCGACAGCTATGGTGCGCGCGATGAGAATTATGGTGGTGGCTCACGCAGTGGCGATGGTGGTCGTCCCCAACGCGGTGACCGCATATCTCCTGGCTTTTAACACATTCTCGTACTTCGTAAACCAAAGATTGGCATGTTCGTCGGGCCGCGCTCAGGGCTTACCCTCGTGGCGGACCATCGCGGACTGCCCTGTACCTAATACTCAATCTATCTTAACCCAAGCTGAATAGATACGTTTGCCTATAAGGTACAGTAACACAGCCGGTCTCCTCTTTGGGACTGGCTTTGTGCTATTCTGCATAGGGTGTTTGAATAGCTTAACGATGGGTTTGCATAGTAGGATAGGCAGGGTAGGACAGGCATAGTAGCGTAAGCAAATAAGGTAGCATAGCAAGCCATATAACTCATCACTAGGTTTCGCTAGGTTTCACTAGCTCTCATTAGGTCACAAACGTCAAAAGATCGATAGCAAAATAGAAATTGAGGAGTTTTGATGAAAGCAATTCGTGTCCACCAATTTGGCGCAGCCGACGTCATGCGCTATGAGGATGTCCCACTGCCCGAACCTAAGCCAAACGAGGTGCGTATTAGACTGGCAGCCACTGGCTTAAACTTCATCGACATCTACCAGCGATCCGGTGCCTACAAGATATCCACGCCCTTTATTCCAGGGTTAGAGGGGGCTGGCGTGGTGGATGCAGTGGGCGCAGAAGTCACCACTTTGAAGGTAGGGGATCGGGTTGCCTATCCCCAACAGCCATCCTCCTATGCCGAGTTTGTCACCATACCGGCAGACCGGACAGTCCCCATACCCGATACCATTGACTTCAACACCGCGGTCGCGGTCATGCTCCAGGGCATGACTGCCCACTACCTTGCCACTAGCACTTTCCCCATCCAGCCCGGCGACAAGGCCCTTGTACACGCCGCCGCGGGGGGTGTGGGGCAATTACTGGTGCAAATGGCAAAACTGCGCGGAGGTTGGGTTGTTGGCACCGTCTCGACCGAAGAAAAGGCGCAGATCGCCAAGGAGGCCGGGGTCGATGAGATCATTCGCTATACTGAGCAAGACTTCGAAGCCGAGGTCAAGCGGCTGACCGAGGGGCGCGGAGTTGATGTGGTCTATGACTCTGTAGGTAAAACCACCTTTGACAAAAGTCTTAATTCTCTACGACCTCGCGGCTACATGGTCTTGTACGGGCAATCTAGCGGCGCGGTCGGACCATTTGATCCCCAAATCCTCAACCAGCGTGGGTCGCTTTATCTGACTCGTCCCAGCCTTGCCCCTTACATTGCTACTCGTACCGAACTACTTGGCCGCGCCGAGGAGATCTTTGGATGGATCAGCGCGGGTAAGCTCAAAGTGACGATTGACAAGACCTTTCCGCTCTCCCAAGCAGCCGACGCACATCGCTATATGGAAGAGCGCAAAAGCAAGGGTAAAATCCTGCTCATTCCCTAAGGCGACCGGCAAACAACCCGACAAACAACCCGGTAAACACAAAGGAGCACGCGATCTTTTGACCCCAACTTCGCTGCTCAACCGTAACGTGAGGAGGTCTTCATGCGCCGCTTGCGCTTTCTATCGTCGCTTGTGATCTGTGTGGTGCTGCTCGCCGCAGTCGCACCCGCATTTCCCGCTCGCGCAGCATCCTCTACTACTGTGATAGCCCCTGTCCGCCAAGACGAGGTAGCTGCTCGCATTGATGAGATCCGCAGGGGCGATCCTGATATTGAAGATGATTTTTCAGAAGACACAGAGCTGTGGACAACCGTCTATGATGGCACAACCTCGGTCTATTTTAAGTCCGGCGAATTGCGCATTGCAGTGGACGAACAAAATCTGTTGGTCTTTACAATCGCAGAGACCGAAGCACAGGATTTCTATGCAGAGGTAGATGCCATCCACCATGAAGGTGCCCTTGACAATCAATTCGGTTTTCTCTTTCGTGTTGAAGAGGCGGCCAACTATTATCTATTCGCGGCCAGCAGCGATGGCTATTACACGCTACAGATGCGACAGGACGACGAATGGATTTCCATCCTAGACTGGGTGGAGAGTGATGTGATTGAAACAGGGGAAGGCTCGGTCAATACGCTGGGGCTGTTGGTAGAAGGCGATACCTTCACGCTTTTGATCAACGATACAGTCATGGATGAAGTGACTGACGACAGGCTGGATGGCATTGGTCTCGCCTTAAATGCAGGTGTCTTTGATAACCCACCGGTTGACATTGGTTTCGATAACTTCCGCATGTGGCACTTGGGCACAGCAGATGCGCCACGCGACCAAGGGCCTGTACGTATCCCCGACAACCTCATACCGCGCAATACCGAAACACCAGAAGCGACAGAAACACCTGAGGTTGTGGAAACACCAGAAGCCGAACCTTCCGAAACTATGACTCCTACCCCCGAAGTCACCACTGAGGCGAGTAGCGAGATCACGAGCGAGATAATTGCCGCCATCCAAGTCGAGGAACCTACTTATTCCACTGACTTTAGCACAGACCCCACTGGCTGGACACCCTTTGAAATCACAGGCGCAACCTATGAGTTGGTTGATGAGGCACTTGAGTTTGTCTTTAGTGAACCAAATATCCTGACCTGGGCAGAACTACCTGAACGCCCTACCAACTATTACATTCAAGTAGATGCAACCCTGGCTTCGCCAGTGGAAACTGCCGAATATGGGATCATCTTTAACTATGAAGATCCTGAGAACTTCTATCTGTATGGTATCAGCAATGCCAGCACCTATAGCGTCTGGCGCTTGGTGGATAATAACTGGGAAGCTATCTATGACTGGACCGAATCTGATCTACTCGAAGTGGATGAAGGCAATACCAACACACTGGGACTTCTCATGCAAGAGGATTCCTATGCCGTAGTTGCCAATGGAGAAGTGCTGGCGGTGCTTGAAAATACGCACCCGTCACTTGGTTCGTTAGCCTTGGCCGCGGGAGCCTTTGAAGAAGCCGACTTGATCATGCGCTTTGATAATGTCATGTTGTGGGATTTGGACGAGAATGTTTCGACGCTGCCAACCCCCAGCGCCACCGTGGTTGAGGAAGAAGCCACCCCTGCTGTGACAGATGAAGCGACAGAGCAACCTACTGAAGAACCTATCGAAGAACCTATCGAAGAACCTACAGAGGAATCTACAGAGGAGCCAGCACCCACAGCAGAGGGTACGGAGAGAGCAAGTAGCGGTGACTTTGACGCAGTTGAGGCGCGCATGGATGAAATCGTCGCCACTGAACCTTCAATTAGCGATGACTTTAGCAGCGACAATGATCATTGGAGGATAGAACCCACCAACTTTGCCAGCTACTACTATGAACGCCGCGCCTTTCATATCGAAGCCAACGGTGAGGAGCAGATTGTATGGTCACTGCTCTATGAGGAACCATCTGTTTTCACAGAGTATAGCGAATTTTATGCAGAGTTTGACACCTCTTTTGTGGTTCGTACTGGTGAAAACGCTGCCGGGTTACTCTTTGGCCTACTTGATACAAATAACTTCTACAGTTTTGTTGTAGACGAGATCGGCTATTACCAACTCCAACAGCGCGTCGATGGCGAGTATACTGACCTGATCCCTTGGACACTAAGCGATGCAGCCAATCCGGAGGAAGGTGCCGTTAACCGGATTGGCGTTCTGGCAGAAGATTCGACCATAACGCTGACCATCAATGGTAGCGTCATCGCGCAAGTTGAAGACGCCCCGGTGGACTTTGGCTCAGTAGCCCTGGCGGTGCAGACCTTCACGAGACCGGAAGCCCATTCCATGTTTGACAACTTTAGTATCTGGTCACTGGATCAATAGACACCGGATCAATAGACAGCAAGCAAACCACTTATCGATCAGCCTGGGCCAAATTCGACAAATTGGCCCAGGTGCGTTATACTGGCTTGCTGTGACCGTAACAGCCAGCGTTACCCAGGTATGGAGTATTTGCGGCTGTGTTGACTAGATGAATTCGGTAAACAAGTAGCGTCCGAGCAGCACACCCGTGGCATCGGGATAGGAATAACTGGGAGCAATTTCGCATGGCAAATATTAAGTCGGCTGAAAAGCGCAATCGCCAACGCATCAAGAGAGAAGCCGCTAACCGCATCGTCCGCGGTAGCGCCCGTACCGCTATCAAGAAGGCTCGTGTGGCTATCGCCACTGGCGATCCCAATGCAGCGGAATTGGTGCGCGCGGCGGAGAGTGCGCTTGATCGCGCGGCCAGCAAGGGCGTTCTACACGCCAACAGTGCCAGCCGCCGCAAGAGCCGCCTCTACTTGGCGCTCAACAAGGTCGCCTAAGTACGCTGACAGCAACTAGAAACGGAAAAGCCACCGCGCCCTATTTTGCGGTGGCTTTTTGTCGTTCCTTGCATCCTCAACATCATTTCCCTGATTCGCTCCACTCCCCCGTCCGGTTGTAATAGTCACACACACTTTGCAAGGGGCAAATCTCGCATTTGGGATTGCGTGCAGTACAGATTGTACGCCCGTGGCGGATCAGATTTACATGGAGCGCGTAATAGGTTTCGGGGGGCAACAAGCTCTCCCAGATTCGCTTGATCTTCTCTGGGCTATCGCGCCGCCCACAAATGCCCAACCGTTGGCTGACACGCTGGACGTGAGTATCCACAGGAAATGCGCCACGGTTGAAGGAAAAGAGCAGGACAATGCTCGCGGTCTTATGTCCCACCCCTGGCAGTGAGGTCAGATAGGCCATTGCCTCTGACAGATCAATCGCTGCCAGATGGTCTAGGTTATAACCTCCGCGCGATTCCTTGATCCGGTTAAGCGTCTCGACAATGTGCCGAGCCTTCTGGTTATACATGCCTGAGGGCCGGATCGCCTCTTTAATCGCGTCTAGCGGTGCAACACGCACTGCCTCCCAATCGTCACCAAAGGTCGCCTTCAACTGGCGAAATGCGCGACCACTGTTGATATCATTGGTGTTGGCGGAAAGAATTGTCCAAATCAATTCGTCTACAGGATCTTCGCCGCCCTGCCATATGGGCTGACCATAGAATTCGTTGAGCCGCAGATAGATGAACTCCGCCTTCTCACGCAAGCCATCGTTCATACACTTGCTCCGTCTGCTGTTTCTCTATCTGCTGTTTCTTGATCTGCTACCTTTTGATCTGCTATATCTCTATCCACGATATAGCGCGGCACCCGCGCCAAGATCCGGCTCACCACATCATAGTTAATCGTGCCGATCCGCGCGCCCGCCTCTGCCGCCGAAATCTCAGCATTGCCCTGTCGGCCAATAATGACCACTTCATCACCCTGGGCCACCTCTCGCTCGGCTGCGATAGCTGTCACATCTACCACGCATTGATCCATGCACACTCGACCTAGAATCGCCGCCGGTCGTCCATGAAGGAGCACACTGCCCCAGTGATAAGGCCGCCGCGGAAAGCCATCAGCATAGCCAACCGGAATTGTTGCCACAGTCATCGGTCGATCCGCCACAAACTCCTGCCCATAGCTCACCGACTCGCCCGGTTGCAACGTCCGTACCTGGGCAACCTGGGCTTTCCATGACAACACCGGGAGAAATCCGCTGGGTAGTGGCGTATCGTCAACATCCGGGTCCAGCCCATAGAGGATAATGCCACAACGCACCATGTCCAGATGGGTATGTGGCATGGTCAGCGTGGCAGCAGAGTTGGCAGCGTGGGCGATGGGCGGGCGCAGGCCCCTGGCGGTTAGTTCGTCCAGCAAAGCAGCAAAGCAGCGAAACTGTACCTCGGCAAACGAGCGGTTACTGTCTGAGGTAGCAAAATGGGTGAAGATACCTTCGACCTGAAGATGCTCGAGTTGGTACAATGCTGCCAGCAACGCGGGCGCTCCAGCCGGGTCTATCCCCAGCCTATTCATCCCCGTATTCACCTTGAGATGCACAAGCGCGCGCTTCTCCTGCATTTGGGCTGCACCAGCAATTGCCCTAGCGCTTGCCAGATCAAAAACCGTTAGTGTTATCTCCTGCTCTACAGCCGCAGCGACTAAATCAGCGGGCGTATAGCCCAAAACCAAAATGGGCAGCGTGATTCCCCCTGCGCGCAATTCCAACGCCTCGCCCAAGGTCGCCACAGCAAAGCGATCGACACCTGCCTGCGCCAAGAGCTGCGCGACCGCTACAGCGCCATGCCCATAGGCATTGGCCTTGACGACACCTGCCAGCAAGCAGGGAGGCGTCAGAAGCTTACGGATCTGGCGCACATTGTTTGTTAACGCATGGCGATCAATCTCAATCCAGGTTGGTCGTTCGGGGACTAGGCGAGCCATGCTGGTTGCTCCCAACCTACCGTTTTGTACAATGTATCCCACTCCTCTATTGTCAACCCTGCATCTCCTGGCAAAATTCCTGGTTTAGCGCTGCCGTGGTAATCGCTGCCCCCGGTTTGCAACAGCCCCAATTCCTGCGCCAATGCGCCAAAGTGGGCAACGAGTTGCTCCACCTCAACAGGTGACGCATCATGATGGCCTCGATTCTGGGCATAGGGGTAACGAAACTCAAGCCCGTCCAACCCGGCTTGTTGCAGCCGCCGCACAACGCCATCCACATCGCGCACTCGCGTATAGCTACCAGGGTGTGCGAGAACTGCAATACCCCCTGCTACATGGGTAATCTCGATGGCATCTTCAACACGAAGGCTAAACGTTCGTCCGACATGGGTCGGGTTGGATGCATCCGACGCTAGGTATTGTGCAAAGACATCTTGAATCGAAGTGAAACGCTCTGGATTGCGCTCCATTGCCACACGCGCAATATGCACCCTACCTGGCACTCCCTGTGCCAACGCCAAGACCTCACTCACAGGCACATCCACGCCATAGCCCTGCATTCGCTCAATCTGCCGGATCTTTTGCTCAATGCGACTGTCAATCACCTGTTGCAATACCCTGGTTAGCTCCGGATGATGGGAATCAATGCCATA
>CAMPHP010000007.1 GCA_946885925.1 uncultured Litorilinea sp. | reverse complement strand
AGCGGTGGCACACGCAAGATTACGCCAATCAGCGCCAGAGCCAGCCCGATCCAGGTGATAGGCGTAGTACGCCAGAGATAGGTCACAGGATAGAACCAAAAGCCAGGATCACCCGCGTAAATGTTGCCTGCAAAGAAGGTCGGTTTCAGATGTCCCTCGGCAGCATAGTCCCCCGCGGCAGTCAACACTTGGCGTAAACTGCCCACGGGGTCTACCCACATGCTCGGCCAAAGCAGCACAAAGAGCGCAAAGGCAGTGAGTCCCCCGATGATCAGGCTGCGTAGCGTCAACTGCCACGGATGGTCGGGGGCGCGCCAGATGTGAAGTAGAGCCAAAAGGCCAAAGAGCGGGATCAGAAAGAGTGCGGGGGAGCGTGTGAGCCAAGCCAGTCCTGCGGCGATTGCGGTCAGCACCAACGTCCAGCGGTTGCCGTTATAGAGATGGTCAATCCACGTCAGGAGTGCCAGCAGCATAAAGCTGCTGACCAATCCATCAAGGTGCAAGAAGCGCGAATGGGCGATGTGAAAGGGCGCAAAGGCGATTAGTGCCATGCCCAGAAAAGCAGCCCATCCACCCAGGAGCCGCCGCGCTAACACAAAACAAGCTGCCAGCGTGAGCGTGATCAGCACGACGATGACCGCGCGCCCTGCTGCCAAAATAGCAACCGGATCATGGCCCTGGCTGCGTAGAAAGGGTTCGATCTCCTCAGTCAGCCAGCCAAATTGCCCAGGGGCATCTACCGCATAGCCAGGGTAGGTAAAGATATAGCCCACCAGTCCCGCCCAGGTAACGGTAACGCCCGGATGGTGGCGCTGGAAGGTTCCTGCCCAATCGCCGTGGGCCAGCGCATAATAGAAATTGCCCGACCGCGCTAGCCACGCGTGTTCGTCGGCGGTGACAAAGCGATCCAGTGTAGGCAGGCGCATGAGCAGCGCCCACATCACCAGAAGCAGCGCGGCAATCCATAGTCGTCGCCGTGGTGAAAGTGCCTCGATCATGGCCGGGATCATGGATGGGATCATGGCTGGGCGATCCGTACTTCGTCAATACCAAGCGCATCCCCGACCAACGTTTCATCGGGCGTGAAGATCTCCACCCGTTTGTCGCCCTCGCGGTCATACATGCCGATCAGCATGGTATAGGTTCCTGGTCGCGCATCGGCGGCGAGCGGGATATAATAGCGATCCGCGATGATGTCACCAGGTTGCCATCTGTCGGTGGGTAGCATGTTGCAAACAGGCTCGCCATCACGCTGCCCTATTTTCGTGCCGTCGCTTTGGTCAATCACCTGTGTAAAGACACTATATGGATAGTCCACAGGCGCGTCCGCTTGCCAATAGAGGGTGAGGTTGACACCACCGCCAGGAACGTTGTCTTGGCCGCGCAAGGTGTAGCCAATCAACTGGATCGACTCGCCAAAGCGGAAGTCAAGTGGCTTTTGAATCTGTGGTGCTGCTGTGGGACCATCTTCTTCAAAGATAGGGCCGGAAAGCTCATAATCAAAGCGCCCCGTATAATCCTCCACGGCGAAAAGCTGCGGCGTCAGCGGCTGTTCGCTCATCTGGTAGATGGCAAGCCGTGGTTGACCATTGACCGTGATCTCGCCAAAGAGTTGATAGCCTTTCTCCTCGATCTGCTGGCGTACTACACTGTTATAGCCCTGCTCCAGCGGCTCCACCGACTCATGCCACAGGTAGTAGAGGTGGTCGCGCTGGCAATAGCCTTCGCCGCGCGTATACCAATCTGCCACTGGCTCCTTGCCATGTAAGGCAAAGGGAGCATCAAGCACGCCATCGGCATAGAGCGCCCCCACAGCCTTCCAGCCATTTTGCAGCGGGAAGCCAAAGATGGACATATTGGTGGGCATATCGTAGGAGACCCAATAGCCTTGGGGGCGTAGGATGCGCCAATTGCGCAGCACTTCCAGGTCGGTAAGGACAAAATACCAAGTAGCGTAGTTGCCAAAGAACAGAATGAGCAGCGCGGCAATGACAGCACCCACTCTCCGCACCACAGGTGCGCTAAACCAGCGGGTCAAGCCATGATAGGCTGCCTCTACGACCATGCCTGCAACGAGTGACCAGCCGATGATAAAGCCATAGACATGGGTGTTGGGGGTGAGGGTGAAAAAGAGCATAAAGATGGCTGGCACGCCAAACCAGAGCCAGACCGTACGCTCCTCTAAGCTGATGCGGGGTGCAAACCAAGCAACCGCCAAGGCCAGCACAAAGAAGCTCCACGTCTGGTCATGACCTCCAATCGTCAGCCATGTTGGATTGGTAAAGGTCAAAATCATGCCACCCACCAGCAAGGCAATCGCAACCCACGCCAGCGCACGTGGCAGAGCGCGCCAGTAGAGCCGCGCCAGCCCTATCACCGTTGCCAGAATCAGCAGCAGCAGGGCATAGGTGGTGCTATACAGGGTAGAGCGCTCGAAGAAGTCCACGAGGTTGTTATAGGGAAAGGTGGTGCCAATGCGGTTGACGGTGATATAGGCATAGGTGACGCCAAAGGCAGGATGCAGCACAAAGGGAATATAGAAGGCGGCAAGGATTGCCGCGCCAATCAGCAGCGGCGCGATCATGGCTCGACCCAAGCGCGCAAGATGGACACCCCTCCGCCAAAGTATCAAGAGCAGGAAACTTCCTGGTATCACTGCCAGCGCACCCTCATAGTGGGCCAACATGGCTGTGCCTAAGAAGATAGCCGCCAGAGTGAGGTAATTCGGAAGTAACCGCGGCACGCGCACCAGCCGGTAGAGGACTAGCACCGTCAACACCACCAGGCAAAAGACAATGCTCTGATATTGAACAATGCGGGCAAAGCCAATGAAATAGCCATCGAGCGCCAGGATCATCGCCGCAGTCCACCCAGCCACCGCGCCAAACATGCGCCAGCCAAGCAGGAAGATAGCGAACAAGCCTGTCAAGTTGAGCAGGCTAAAGGGCAGTCGTGCACTGGCTTCGTTGATCCGGTCTACCAGCGAATAGATCGAGCCGGGGAGTAGGATTTCCGCTGGGCCCTTTTTGTGGGTCATCAGCGCATCGTCATAGCCCTGGATCATCTCGGCGGTACGCAGCAAGGCGCGTGTTTCGTCACCCTGAAATTCGGAATAGTTGAGATTAGGCAGGCGCAAAAAGGCAGCGACCAGCGCCAAGACGATGATGCCTGCCCAAAACCAACCGCGCGGCACAACGGTCCATAGGGATGTCCACTCGGCAGGAGACGGGTCAACAGGTGCGGATTGGGGACGCAAGGCGACACCGAACATGAGCACCAGGAGGATCAGGTCAAAGGCGGCAAAGGTCTGCCAGCGCAGTAACGGCCCTGGCAGATAGGAAAGCAGCAGCATGGTCACGGCCAGCACGCTTGTACCAGCGCCAATGCTATAGAGTGTCTTTTCCCAGGCATCCAGGGGAGATTCTGCGCGATCTCCAACCAACCATTCCACCAGAAGCAGACCGGGGAGCAAGCCGGTTAGCACAAGGGCCGCGCCAGCGCGCCAGATCAGTGGCAGCGGTGCAAGGATAAAGGCATGGGCGATGAGTGCCGCCAGGAGTACGGGCACGAGCACTGCCGCACGGTGTGGGCGGCGTAAGGATTGAACTAGATTCATAGAATTCTGCGAGCTACTTTGATTGCTATAGAACAATCGTCCAGTATATCACTCTCCCGCATCGCGAAGCCAGAGTTCGCCGCTTGTGAGCGTCAAGTCAGCGGGACGATAGCCATGTTGTTCGGCATAGTGGCGTAAGGGAATTTCGGCGTCGCCCTCGTCGCCAATCAGGATAGCGGCAGGAGGTGTGGCATCCAAGAGCGCAGCCAACGTACTGGGTGAGGTGGCAATATAGCGCGCTCGTTGCTCTGGCGTGAGCAGATCACCCACGCGCAGCAGAAAGGAGCCAGTCGCTAGTTCGGGGTAAAAGGGAATGCCAGCCTCCAATGCCAAGACGGGTGAGAGCGTGGCAAGCGGGGGTATTACTGCCGTATCACTGGTTTGCAGCACACCGCGGATCTGTTCTGCCTCGCGCATGGCAACCACACCCGACCACGCTTCGCCGCGCAGCAAGCGTGTCAGCGATTGGGTGTGGCGGGGCAGCACAAAGAGAATCCCTACAACAGCACAGACCGCGGCAAGCCGCAGCAGCACCCAGCGCGCTTGTTGCGCTAATCCGCCATAGAGTTCAGCCATCCACAAAAGCAGAAAAGGGATGGGCATGGCGAAATATTGAGGGAAAAGCGGGGCCGGTGTAAATGCAGTCAGGGTCGAGACGAGCGCCGCTGTGCCTGCGAGAAAGAGACCGGGTGCGGGCAGCGTGTGTTGGATGCGTTCGTTTTGAGAAAGCTTGTGCGACCAGCCCAAGAGCAACGCTGCCACCAGCCACAACTCTAAGATCAGGTAATTGGGGTTGCCGATCAGGTCGCGCGCTGTATCCCATTTATAGGCCAACGAGAGATCGGTAAAGCCATTTTGCTCGCGCCATTGCGCGTTAAGGGTGTGATAGCCCAGGTTGTTAAAGGCGAAAAGCTCCCAATCGCGCAGGGCATAATAGCCAACGGGCAGCAGGGCAATCACGCCACCCAGCGCCAGCGGCAGGATTCCTTGTGCGATGCGCTTGCCCAGGGTGAGATGGCGCGGGTAGAGCAGCGCTGCCAGTGCAAAGGGTAGGGCTAAGGTGACATAGTAGAGTTTTGCGCCCACCGCACCACCCACCGCTATCCCGGCGAGGAAAGCGGCAAGGGGGTACTTCATGCGCCCTTCAACGCCGCGCAGCCAAACCACATAAGCCACCAGCGCCAGGGCCAGCGGCATGGCGTAGTTGGAGGCTTCGATGGTGGCACGCAAGAGATAGTAGTTGGCGAAGTAAAGCACGAGCAGGATCAACGCCAGTAACGTGTCGTGAGCAGCGCGCCGCGCACGTCCAAAGAGCAGCCATGCGCCCAAGAGCATCCACAGCCAATTGATGAGCTTGGCTTTGAGCAGAAAGAAGCCACCACCCGTCAGCACATAGACCAGCGCATAATTAAGCACGCTGTAAGGCATCTGTACAAAGGCAAAGTCGCTGTAAAGACGCTGCCCCTTGCTGAGTAGATAGGCCGCGGCTACATACATCTGTTCATTATGGGCACGGTTAAAGACGGTCATGGAAAAAAGCCCTAGCGCCAAGACAAACGCCACCAGGGCCACACCCGCAACTGCCACGCGGCGACCCAGACGCGAGACGGTCGCGCTTGCCGTAGAGGTGTGCAGAGCAGCACTCATGGCGCAGCCACCTCGACTCCCTCGACCGCCTCAACCACTTCAATTGTCGTCAGGGGAATGGCATCGCCGATTGGGGAGCCATCAGTATTGAAGACTGGGAAACGTTCTTGGCTCTCGGCGTTGTATGCACCTACCAACAATGTATAGCTGCCTAGAGGGGCGTCAGGCGCAATGGTCAGTGTGTAGGGGTCAAGGTTGAGTTCGTTGGCGCGCCATTCGTCCATCGAATAGACCGAGCAGCCTGGTTCACTATCGCGCTGGGCTACTTTGACAAGCGTGTTTAGATCAATCAGTTGGATAAAAACCTTGTCTTCAATGTCCTGTGCCTGGGCCATCTCCCAAAAAAGCTGCAATTGCAACTGCTCGCCCGCTTCGACCTGGGTGCGTGGCAGTGTGTAGCCCTTGAGCCACATGTGCTCGCCCAGGCGATAGGCGACAGGCGTGGCAGGCTGGCTTAGTAGAGCGGGGCCAGTCTTGAGGAAGAAAGGCGAAGTCAACATGATATCAAAGTGGCGCGCATAATCGCTCTCCTCAAAGACGCGCACGGGTTCGTCTCCTGGCTCTCTTGTAAAGATACGCAGTCGTGGATCTCCCTTCACCGTTACCACACCCCACTGGCGAAATCCATTGGCCTCTAATTCTTGCAACCGCGCCGGGTCTTCCAGGGCCTCGTCCGGTTGGAGCGTGGTGGGCAGCATATAGTATTGAGCATCGGGCGGGCAAAAATGAAGACCGCGGCTGTACCAGTCGCCTACTCGACTGGTCTCGTTGGAAGTAAAGGGCGCATCCAATGTGCCATCAGCATAGAGCGCGCCAACCACCTTCCAGCCATTTTTATAGGGCAAGCCAAAGAGCGACCCGCGCGTGGGTAGCGTATAGGGCGTCCAATAGCCCCAAGGCCGGTTCTGCGTCCAGGTACGCAGCACTTCCACACCCGTATAGGTAAAGAAGCGAAAGGCATAGTTGGCGAAGATGGTAAGAAGGATCAACGCGGCGGGCAATGCCACCAGGCGCGCGCGGGGCAAGCCTATTTGTGTCTGTAACCCTTGCCAGATTGTTTCGGATGCTGAACCTATGACGAGCGCCCAGCCCATAAAGAAGCCATAGACATGACTGTTGGGTTTGGAGACAAAGAAGATCGAGAGCACCATTGGCACACCAAACCAGAGCCAGACGGCGCGGTCTTCAGCGCGGATGCGGGGTGATGCGACAACAACCCCAATCGCCAAGGCAAAGAAGATCCACGTATGATCCATACCCCCAATTCGCAGCCAGTCGGGACGGGTGAAAAAGGTAAACGCCAATCCTCCCGCAGTCAGGGCGACCACGCCCCACACCACAAGCCGCGGCCAAGCCTGGCGCAGTACAATGGCTTGGGCCAGTAGTGCGGCAATGATCATGAAGATCGCTTGGTAGGCGGAATCATAGATGGTGGTGCGCTCAAAGAAGTCGCGCAGATTGTTGTAGGGGAAATCGTTACCGATGCGATTGCCAAACACATCGCGTGCTGTTTGATCCCAACGCGCATCGAGCAGGAAGGGCACATAGAAAAGCAGCAGCAAGCCCAGCGTAACCACCACTGGCATACTCAGCGCACGCAGCAGCCCGCGCCAATTCTCTGTGCGCTGCACATAGACATAGAGCAGATAGAGACCGGGGATGAGCACCCACAACGCCTCATAATGGGCATAGAGGCTGCCCACAAAGCAAAGCCCTGCCAGCAGCAAGTAGGCAGGCATGGGCCGGTCGGAGCGCGCCTGACGATAGATCGCCAGCACCACCAGCACACTCATACAAAAGACAACGCTTTGATATTGGACAATGCGCGCAAAGCCGATGAAATAGCCATCCACCGCCAACAGCATGGCGGCAATCCACCCTGCTACCGCGCCAAACATGCGCCACCCCAACAGGTAGATGGCGAGAATTCCCACCATTCCCGCCAGAGTGAAGGGAAAGCGCGCCTGCGCCTCGGTGATCATACCCTGTACGGCATAGATGCCCGTGGGCAAGAGGATCTCCGCTGGCCCTTTTTTGTGGATGACCAGTGCGCTGGGATAACCCTGGATCACCTCGGCAGCGCGCAACATGGCGCGCGCCTCGTCGCCTTGAAAATCGGAATAGCCCAAGTTGGGCAGCCGTAAGAGCGCCGCCACCACCAGCACGCTCACCAACCCCACCAAGGCCCAGCGATCCAGCGGGGTATCTGTAAGGGTGATAGCGGGCAGGCGTTGGGCGCGCCACCAGCCAATTGCCAACAAGCCAGAGAGCAGGTTGAATGCCAAAAGCACCTGCCACCCCTGCAACTGTCCGGGTAAGACCACGACCCCCAATAGCGTGAGCACATAGAGCAGCAAGCCCAGCCCCAGGCTATAGGCAATGAACTCTGCCCTCGGGGGAAAGGCGCGATGCAAGAGCCACGCGGCTGCCAATATGCCTGGGAGGAAGACGCCCAGGATTAACACCCCTGCTACATCACTCCATCCAGTAAAGAGTGTCAGCAGGTTGCCAGCGACGAGAAGAAGGCCGATACGAATCAACGTTCGCTGATCTACAAAGGATGCCGTCAAGGAAGTCATGGATTGCGTATCTCAATCGTAGTCAAAGGGACAAAATCACCCACGTGCGCGCCATCGGCGGCAAAGACTGGATAGCGTTCTTGGGTCTCCTCGTCATAGATGCCAACCAGGACGGTATAGCTGCCAGGGGGTGTGTCTGGCGCAATCGTGAGCGTATAGGGGTCGAAATTGAGATCGCCCGCGCGCCAATCGTCAATGGCATATTTGCCACAGCCGGGTTCGCTATCGCGTTGGGCTGCTTTATGGAGGGTATCAAGATTGATGATCTGCACAAAGGTTTTGTCTTCGCTATCGCTATACTGCGTCACTTCCCAATATAACTCCAAGGGTAGTTTGTCTCCTGGTGCGGCTTTGGTTTGGGGCAAGGTATAGCCCTTTAGCCAGGTGTGCTCGCCCAGGCGATAATTGATTGGTGTGGCTGGCTGCGTGAGCAGTGCCGGGCCTGCCTTGATGAAATAGGGGGAGGTCAGTGTGGCATCGAAGATGGGCGCGTAATGGGCTTCATCAAAGGCGCGCGGTGGGCCATCCACTGGACGGCTGGTAAAGATACGCAGCCGCGGATCGTTGTTGACCGTTACATAGCCCCATTCTTGATAACCCAAAGCGGCCAATTCGCCTAATTTCTCTGTCACTTCGTTTTGCTCATTGGGCTGGAGTTTGGTGGGCAGCACATAATATTCAGCTTCGGGTGGGCAGACATAGGGGCCGCGGCTATACCAGTCGGCAATGCGTCCCGCCTCGTTGGCGTCAAAGGGTGCATCCAGCGTGCCATCGGCATAGAGCGCGCCAATGACCTTCCAGCCATTCTTATAGGGAAAGCCATAGATGGAATCGCGGCTAGGCAACTCATAGGGCGTCCAGTAGCCCCAAAGCCGGTTTTCCCGCCACGTACGCAGAATCTCCACATCGGTATAGGTAAAGAACCAAAAGGTGTAGTTGGCAAAGATGGCGACGACAACGGCTGCAACCGCAAGCGCCAATCGGCGCGCTGGGATCAATCCGATGGCTGCGCGCAGAGCCTCCCAGCACTGTTCGAGCGCAGCACCCACCACCAAGACCCAACCCAAGAAAAAGCCATAGACATGGGTGTTGGGTTCCGCAACCACAAAGAGGGAAACGATCATGGGCACGCCAAACCAGAGCCAGGTGGCGCGCTCCTCGTGACGGATGCGCGGCGTGACGACGACAATGGCTACTGCCAGTGTGAAGAAGAGCCAGGTGTAATCCGCTTCCCCCACACGCAGCCAATCAGGACGGACGAAGAAGGTGAGCGCCAACCCCGCCGCTGTCAATGCACTGGCTGTCCATGCCGCCCAGCGCGGCCAACCTTGGCGCAGAATAAGGGCTTGGGCCAGCAGCGCACCACCAATCATAAAGAGAATCTGATAGGCGGAATCGTAGATGGTGGCGCGGTCAAAGAAATCGCGTAGATTGTTATAGGGAAAATCGCCGCCAATGCGCTTGCCAAAGATATTGTTGGCAGTAGATTGCCAACGTGTATCGAGCAGGAAGGGCACGTAAAAGGCGAGCAGCAACGCGCTGGTGACAAAGACTGGTCCGATTGCGGCACGCAGCAACCCGCGCCAATCCTTTGTGCGTGCGCCATAGACCCATAAAAAGTAAAGCCCAGGGATGACTGCCCAGAGTGCTTCATAATGAGCATACATGCCTGTCACAAAGCAGAGTCCGGCGATCCACAAATAAGCGGGCTGCACACGGTTGCTGCGTGCCTGACGGTGGAGTGCCAGTACAATCAGCACGGTCATCAGAAAGATGATGCTTTGATATTGGGTGAAGCGGGAGAAACCGATAAAGAAGCCGTCTACCGCCAGCAGCATTGCCGCGCTCCAGCCTGCCACTCTGCCAAACATGCGCCAGCCGAGCAAGTAGATCGCCGCCAACCCTGCCAAGTTTGCCAGGGCAAAGGGGAAACGCGCATGGGCTTCGGTAATGCCTTGTTGTATGGCGTAGATCCCCGTGGGAATAAGGATCTCTGTTGGCCCCTTGCGGTGGAGGATCAGCGCCGGGGAGTAGCCCTGGATGATTTCGGCGGCGCGATGCACCACGCGGATCTCGTCATAGAGAAATTCGGAATAGCCCAAGTCTGGCAAACGCAAGAACGCGCCAATGAGTAAGACGCTGGCAAGCCCGGCGATGGCCCAGCGATCCCAGGTGAGATCGGGTGGTTGCCAGTCGGCGGTTGCTAGCGGCAGCCGCCACGCACGCCACCAGCCCAACGCCAGTAGCAGACAAAGCACATCCATTGTCACCACAACCTGCCAGGGAGCCAAACCACCAGGCAAGACGGAGAGGCCAAGCAGGATCAAGACATAGAGGGTGTAGCCTAGCCCCAGAGCATAGAGAGCAAACTCTAGCGGAGTGGGCAGCATACGGCGCAACCACCATGCCGCGGCCAACAGTCCAGGGAGGAGGATGCCAAGGATCAGGACTCCGGCAACGGTAGGCCAACCAGAGAAGAAGCTAGAGAAGAAGAGTAGTGCATGGGCAACAACCCCCAGCACCCCCGCCGCGATCAATCCGCGGCGTTCCAGGGTTGAGAGGGGAAAGATCATCGTACCTCCACGATAGTTAGCGCAATGACGTCGCCCACTGGCGTGCCGTCGGCGCTAAAGACAGGATAGCGTTCTTCAGTGTCGGCATGATAAATGCCAACGAGCAAAGTATAGACTCCGGGCGGTGTGTCGGGTGCGATGGATAGATGATAGAGATCGTAGTTGAGATCGCCCACCTGCCAGTTGTCAATTGAATACTTTGTACAGCCCGGTTCTGCATCACGCTGAGCAGCTTTGCGTAATGTCGCTAAATTGATGAGTTGGATAAATACTTTGTCCTCGATATCCAGGCGTTGGGTTGCTTGCCAATAAAGCTCAAGCTTCGCCTTTTCGCCCGGTCTAAGCTCAGTCTCTGAAAATGTATAGCCCTTTAGCCAAATATGGTCGCCTAGACGGTAGGCGACCTCTACCTCCGGCGCAACGGCAAGTGTTGTGCCAAGTTTTACAAAGTAAGGGGACGTTGCGTTGCGATCAAAATCATCAGCATAATCCGCTTCATCAAAGACGCGCAGAGCTCCTTCCACAGGGCGATTGGTGAAGATACGCAGGCGCGGCTCTTTGTTTATGGTGACATATCCCCATTCGCGAAAGCCACTTGCCGTCAATTCTGCCAATTGCACACCCGCCTTAAACCTACTGTCATATTCAAGCGTTGTGTACAGCATATAATATTCAGCCTCAGATGGGCATAAATAAGGGCCGCGTGTATACCAATCGCCCAGCCTAGCAGGATCATCAGCATCGAAGGGTGCATCCAGCGTGCCATTTGCATAAAGCGCGCCAATCACCTTCCAGCCATTCTTATGGGGAAAGCCATAGAGCGAATCGCGCTGGGGTAAAGTTGGCTGCGTCCAGTAGCCCCACGGACGATGGCTGCGCCAGTTGCGTAGCACCTCTACCTGGGTATAGGTAAAGAGCCAAAAGGCATAGTTGGCAAAAATGGCGATCAGAACGATGGTGACAGGCAGTGCCACGCGGCGGGCTATGGCTAATGGCATTCGGGCGCGCAGTGCAGACCAGCTAGCCTCCATTGCCGAGCCTACGATCAAGGCCCAAGCCGGGAAGAAGCAGTAGACGTGGGTGTTGGGTTGCGCCACAAAGAAGAGGGAGATCAGCATGGGCAGGCCGAACCAGAGCCACGCGCTGCGTTCTACCGGCAAGATACGCAGTGAGAGAATCACCGCGCCAATCGCCAGGGCAAAGAAAATCCAGGTATGATCTTTGCCACCCAAGTAGAGCCAGTCCGGGCGAACAAAGTAGCTGACGGCCAGGCCTACGCCCGTCAACCCCGTCACTGCCCACGCTGCTTGGCGCGGCCAGATGCGATGCAAGGTCACGCCCTGAGCCACTAGCGCACCGAGGATTAGAAAGAGGATAAGGTAGATCGAATCATAGATGCGTGTGCGCTCAAAAACATCCAGCAGATTGTTATAAGGGGCATTGTTGCCGATACGGTTGTCGAAGATATTGTGCGCTGTGGAGATCCAACCTGGGTCGAGAACGAAAGGCACATAGAAGAGGGCCAGCAAGCCCATTGTGGCTGTGGCAGGGGCCGCTAGCGCACGTAGCAAACCCCGCCAATCTCCTGTGCGCTGGACATAGAGCCAAAGTAGATAGAGCGCGGGGATGAGAACCCAGACTCCCTCATAATGGGCATAGGTGCTGGTGACAAAACAGAGTCCGGCAATCCACAGATAGGCGGGCTGGGGACGGTCGCTGTGCGTCTGACGATCAAGCGCCAGCACCACCAACACGCTCATCAGAAAGACGATGCTTTGATATTGGGCAAAGTGGGCAAACCCCACAAAGTAACCATCCACCGCCAACAGCATCGCCGCACTCCAGCCCGCTACCTTGCCAAACATACGCCAGCCCAATAAGTAGAGCGCAACCAATCCCGCCATGTTCGCCAGGGCAAAAGGAAGCCGGACATGGGCTTCACTGATACGTTGCTGTACGGCGTAAATTCCGCTGGAGATGAGAATTTCCGCTGGCCCCTTGCGGTGTACAATCAGGGCTTTTGGATAGCCCTGGATCAACTCCGCAGCACGATGCATGACACGGATTTCGTCATTGTAAAATTCTGAATAGCCAAGATTGGCGAGACGCAGCGTACCACCCACCAGCAGCACGCTGATCAACCCCGCGATCGCCCAATGATCCCAACGGAAGTCAGGCGGTTGCCACGCCGCATGGACTGCGGGTAGACGCCTTGATCGCCACCAGCCCACCGCCAGCAGCAGGCAGAGCAAATCGAGCACCACCACGACTTGCCAGGGGTAGACGCCACCAGGCACGAGGGATACGGCCCCCATTGCCAAAATATAGAGTGTATACCCCAATCCCAGGCTGTAGAGTACAAACTCTGGCGGTGTGGGCAAGACGCGGTGCAGCAGCCATGCTGCCATGAGCATACCAGGCAAGAGAACACCCAGGAGCAGGACGCCCGTAACAAGCGGCCAGCCGGAGATAAGCAGCAGTAGTTGTGCCATGATGCACAGCGCGCCGGCGGCAAGCAGTCCATGTTGTTGTAGATGAGCCTGGGGGAGGCTCATGGTTCCTTTCATTCTACCTCTGTGGAACCCGCTACACTCACCGTACTCAAGACAATATGGTTTTCGACGCCGCCCGGTGCGGCATCATCAATATCTGGGCGTTCGCCCGTGACGGGGTCATAAAGACCGATGCGGACTTCGTATTGGCCGGGGGGTAAGTTGGCGGAGAAGGTAATGCTCTCTTTGAGCGTTGCCCCAGGTCGCCAGAGCTGCGTGGGGATCATGCCTGCGTTGGGGTAGTTGTCGGGTAACTGTTCGCCTGTGCTTGTCAGATAGGCAGCGTTGAGGTCGATGTTGCTGATCTGTGCATCCGGGTGAAGTTCAAACGGGAAATGATCGGCACTCAGCGCCAGTTCCCCTTGTTCATCTACAATTTGAACAAAAATGCGATAATCGGTGCTGGGTGGTTGGAGCGCTTGCCAATAGGTGGAGAGGTAGATTTTTTGCTCTTGCGTCCACGGCCCACCCGTGAGTTCAAAACCCATCAGCCGGATCTGCTCGCCAATGTTGAAACCCAATGGCGTGGCAGTAGGCGCATCAGGGTCCGAAGATATGGAAGTGTCCAGCGGTACGGCATAGACCGTGATCGCTTCCTCCACGGTGGGGTCGCCTATGCTTAATTCCAGCGAGTAATATTGGTCTGCCTGCTCGCGCAGACCGGGGGCTAGCTCGTCATAGCTATTGGCGTAGACAAAGAGCGCACAATCATGCCGGTCGATTTCTTGTACCACGCTGTTGCTGGTGAGCTTGCCAGAGAACAGTCGCGAGGTCGAGACTTCGGACAGATAAGGGGGTGGGAAGCGCTCTGTGAGAAAGTAGAATCTGTTTTCTTTGGAGATGATACAGTCGTTGGGGGCTGTATTCTGCCCGATATAGCGGATCACATCGGCGCGCGCTGGTTGGTTCTCGGTAAAATCCTCAATGGGCGCAGTCCGCTCGATCAACAAGCCATTGCTGACCAGCGTAAACAGAAGTACGCCAACAATCGCCATGCGTATTCCTGCGCGGGCGGGTATTCGTGTAGCGTGTGCCCACCACCCAGCCACAGCCATGCCGCTGAGTGCTGCCAAGGGGGGCAAGGTGATGACCAGATGGCGCGGGCGCAAAGGAATGTGAGTGGTGAGGAAGAAGAGACTAAGCACGAGCCAAGTGCCCCAGATCCAGAGCGCATCGCGCCGGTGACGCCAGAGCAAGGGAATGCTAAAGATCGCACCCAGGAAGAGAGGGATGAATTGGGCAATGTCCAGCCACTCCAACTCCTCAGCCACGTTGACATCATCATCGCCCCCCAGCACCGTAGCCGTGCGGAGATCAAACCGGAAGTCGATCACCTGTTGGTAGACGAGTTGGGGGCTAAAGAGCAGGCTGCCAATGAGGAGTACAAGGGCAAAGCCTCCAAGCCAGAGCAATCCCACCTGCAGCAGCACAACAAAGCGGCTCGACCATGTGCGTGCTTCCTCATCTTGGGCGACCGCCAAGAGCATCTGCACAAGAAATACCCCTGGCATGAACGGAACAAGTATCTTGTAGGCCAGACTCAGGGCAAAGAAAGCGCCAGAGAGCTGCGGCCAGATAAATCCCCGCTGGGGTGCATAGTTGGACATGGCCCACACTGCCAGCAGCGCACAGCAGAGGGCCGCTGCTTCCAGGTTGAGCGTGTTGGAGATGTCGAAGTAATGCGGATTGAAGGAGAAGAGCAACGCGGCTATTGCTGCCGCTGCAATCGGGTATACAGGTGCATGGCGACGCACCAGCACAAAGAGTGTTCCCACCGCCAGCACGCCCGTAAGCATCAGCGGCAAACGCACCCAGGGTGAATCTTCAAAGAGCAGCGCGCTCCATTCCACTGTGAGCACTGCAAGCGGCGGGATGCCGATAAAGACCTGGCGATAGGGATCAAAGCCGCGCGCAGCAAGGGTACCAAAGGTCAGAATATGACTTTCGTCATAACTAAGTGCGTTGGCGGCGACGAAGAACAGGCGCGTTACAAAGGATGCCAGCAGCAGCACCAACAGCGCCCATGTTCCTACATTCCGCCACGCTGACAAGGGGGATGGAGATGTTTGGGTGGATTGGATGCCTGCCATTATTCGACTACACCATTATTCGACTACAGAGGTGAGACCTCCAACACCTTTTGCCTTCTGGCCCGTTTGCCCACCTACTTCTTCCTCTTTGCCAGCGTAAAGTTCCGGGTCACGACCGTAAATGGTCGTCGCTTCGAGGAGCCGATCCACCAGTCCAGGGGTGATTTCATGCGATAAGAAGCGCCAAGCCCAGTTGCCAGAAGAGGTGCCGGGTAGGTTCATACGTGCTTCTGTACCCAGGTTCAATAGGTCTTGTAAGGGAACAACCGCCATGACCGTAACGCTGCGCCAAGCAGCCTCAATCATCGTCCATGCCGCATCATGACCATCGGTGCGGAAATAACGGCGGAAATAGTCGCGTTCATGTTCGGTGGCGCTATGCTCATACCAGCCGCGCGTGGTGTCGTTATCGTGGGTGCCTGAATACATCACAAAGTTTCGGCGGCAATTGTGAGGCAGAAACTTGTCGGTCGCATCGGTGCTAAAGGCGAACTGGAGAACTTTCATGCCAGGCAATTTGAACTTGTCACGTAGCTCGATCACATCGGGCGTGATCTCACCCAGGTCTTCCGCAATCATGGGTAGCTCACCCAATTCGCGCTGTACTGCCAGAAAGAAGTCTTCTCCTGGTCCCTTCACCCATCGACCATTGACCGCCGTCGATTCAGTGGCGGGCACTTCCCAATAGCCCGCAAAGCCACGGAAATGGTCCATACGCAGGATATCATAAAGACGCAGTGCCGCGTGAATACGGCGCAGCCACCAGGCATAGCCGTTCTGCTTCATGCGATCCCAGCGATAAAGCGGGTTGCCCCAAAGCTGTCCCGTCGCGCTGAAATAATCAGGCGGCACTCCGGCGACTACGGTGGGTTGAAATTCCTCGTCCAAGTAGAACTCTTGGGGATTGGTCCAGGTGTCGCTGCTATCCATCGCCACGAAGATGGGGATGTCGCCAATGATACGGATGCCCTGTTCGTTGGCATAG
>CAMPHP010000006.1 GCA_946885925.1 uncultured Litorilinea sp. | reverse complement strand
CTGCCGCTTTGGGATAGTCGCAGCCAAGCGTTGGCTGCTGGTGTGCGCAGTGCAAACAGTACTTCTTATCGTTTGCTCTTTGGGGTGGATGAGACCGAGATCGAGTTAATGGTGGAAGCACAGAATGGCTTGCGCCGGGTCATGGGTGAGGTGATCCTCGCCGCTGAGGGTGAGCAGGGCGAGCGTTGCTTGATCCAACTTAACCCCACCCAAGGCGCGACCCTTGCGCTGGAAGCCGAAAGCGACGCCCATGGTCGCTTTGCATTGGAGCATGTACCCCCGGGCGTCTACTCGCTCAATATTACCCCCCTACACAGCCCTATCGTAGCGATTTACACACTAGAACTTACATGAGTGAGGACATCCCCATAAGCGAAGAAGGTAGTAATTGGGAAGAGCCAACAGCGGCAGAACTGGCAGAGTGGGCAGCACTGCCCCCAGACGAGGCAATCCCCACATTACGAGCCACAGGACAGTGGAACCTGCCAGTGGCGATGTTGCTGGCGCAGTGGGCACTACAACAAGCAGATGTCAACCCTGCGCTGGCTGGTGGCGCACTAACACTTGCCGCCGCGTTTTCCAACGAAAATGGAGATCCCCCTGAACTTGCAGGCCAAATTGCCTATGGTGAAGCGCGCTGTGCCGTTCAATCTGGCGATCTAGCGGGTGCTGAGAACGCGCTGCGCCGCGCCCAAGAGAACTGGACTGCCATTGATGCGCGCCCCTCTTTGGCACGTAGTTATCTGGGTTTGACCCAGGTGCTTGCGATGCAGGGGCGCTATGATGAGGCAGAAGCTGCCGCGCAAGCCGCAGTGGACGCGCTGCAAGCGTTGGCGGAGGATGACCCTGGCGCACGTATGTTATTGGCGGGTGCCCACCGCAACCGCGCGACTGTGCTGGTCTATCAAGAACGGCATGCTGCCGCGCGCGATGCCTATGGCGAGGCGGCAATCGAGTTGAGACGTTTTGCCGACATGTTGCCTTTGGAGGAACAGGCGGAACTCGAAGGGGAGTTCGGTCATTTGGCGCTTAATGTTGCCAGCGCGCATACTTTTCTGGATGCACCGGACGCTGCCGAGGCGTCATTGCAGGAGGCGATTGCACGTTTCAGCCGCGCCGATGATATTGTGAACCGGGGGCGTGCCCAAACGAATTTGGGGCGTCTCTATTTGCGCTTAGGGGAGTATGCACCGGCACTGGCCTCATTTGACCAGGCTACGCGCGTCCTGATTGTCGTTTTGCCGCCGGATGCCACAGATGAGTTGGCAGCACTCCGCAACGCCGATGAATTGCTCTTGGAACATGCCTTGGCCTATGTTGCGCTCAATTTGTTCCCCGAAGCTACCCTAGCCCTTGACCGTGCTGAGAGGCTTTTCCGCGCTACAGGCCAACCCTATGAACTGGCCCAGACTCGCTATGCCCAGGCGTTATTGCGGCTTCAGCTAGGCGAGTGGCACGAGAGCGAGGTGGCGTTGGACGAAGCCCTGGCGCTCTACATTCAATTGGATAACCCCTTTTGGCGCAATCGAACGCGCACTGCCCAGGCACGCTTGGCGCTGGCACAGGGCGCGCGCGAGCGTGCGGCTGCGCTGCTTGATGACTTGTTAGGCGCACCAGAGATGACCCCGACAACCGGTGCGCTTGCCTGGGATCTGTTGGGCTTGGCCGAGGTGTGGATGCTCCGCTTACAACTTTGGCTGGATAGTGGGGAAGTAGAGGAGGCGGAACGCGCTGCCCTTGCGATTGAGGCGTTGCTGGGGGGGGCGGCCCAACCAGAGCAACTTGAAATAACAGCCTTGCCCCACCTTACCTTGCGCCTGTTCCACATGCGCGGGCGAATTGCCGCCGCCCGCGGCGATGATGCCCTTGCGCGCCGTTACTTCACTGCTGCCGTGGAATTGCTGGATCACCAGCGGGCGACACTACCACTTGAAGAGGTACGTACTGCCTATCTTGATGACAAGATGGCGATTTATGGCGATCTGGTAACGAGTTTGTTGGCTTCACCCTTGCCGGGTGAGGATGAGGTTGCCGCGGCGTTTGCGGTCGTGGAGCGGGCACGCTCGCGCGCGTTGCTAGAGCGATTGTTGGCGAGTGTTGACTTAGCTGTTGAGGATGAAGCCATAGAGACAAGCCAGCAAAGGGCAACTCTGCGCCGCCAACTGCATTGGCTCTACAATCAACTCTTAGGAGATAGCGGTAGCAGACGTATTGACGGTGGTTTGGGTCGCGAGGTTGCCGAGCATGAGGCTGCCATCCAGCAGCTTGAATGGCGCGCCGCGCCCGTGTTGGCGCAAGCCGAACCAGTGAACTTGGCACAGTTGCAAAGCGTGCTTGCACCAAATCAGCAAGCGCTGGTTTACTTTTTTGCGGGCAACGAGGTCATGGCGTTTGTGGTGGCGCGGGATAGCGCACAGGTCATACGTCGGCTGACGACGGTGGATGCTATCGATCAGGCGCAGGCCGAATTGCGATTTCAACTTGGCCGCGCCGAGGTGGGCAGTGAGTATGTGACACGCCACCACGCACGCCTAATGCGCGGTATCCGCGAGGCATTGGGACAATTATACCAACTGCTGGTTGCGCCTCTTGCTGAATACCTTGTGAGCCAAGACCTGTTGGTGATTCCTTATGGGGTGTTGCATTTAGTGCCATTCCATGCTTTATGGAATGGCACGGCCTATTGGGTGGAGCAAGTGGAGCTGACGTATGTACCGAGTGCGAGTATTGCAGTCCACACAAGAACTGATATACTTGTAGAACCATTGACCAGTTTCGCTGGCTTTGCTCCCCACGACGCACGCATTCCCCAAGCGCAAGCAGAGATCGATGCGGCATCCGTATACTTTTCCACATCACACCGCTACCATAATGAGGCGGCAAGCGTATCACAAGTAATCGAAGCGGCGGCTTCAACGGATGTACTGCATTTTGCAACGCACGGGTTATTTCGTCCGGACAATTCATTCTTTTCGGCATTGAAGTTGGATGACGGCTGGCTCGATGTGCGTGAGATTTACCGCTTGCCACTGCGCGCACGCTTGGTCGTTTTAAGTGCCTGTGAAAGCGGCGTGGGTCAGGTGCGTGGTGGTGATGAGATCGTAGGTTTAGCACGCGGCTTTTTGGCAGCAGGAGCCCGAACATTAATTGCGAGTTTGTGGAATGTTCATGACCGTAGCGCAGCGCAATTTATGGAAATCTTGTATCGTACGCTCCAGGATAGAGCTACAACTGCGGAGCAGGCGACGCGTCCTTCGGCGGCCTTACGTGCAGCGCAACTTGCAGCAATCCGCACAGAACAGCATCCTTATTATTGGGCACCGTTCTTTGCAATTGGGTAAGGTGGAAAGGTCGCAATAGATGAAGAACGCGATTGAAGACCATGAAGTATGCCTGGCGCAATCTCGGGAGCGAAGCATGAGGCCGGAACCTGGGTTTGTCCGGAGTGGCAGACTTTTGCGGATACCCTTGCTGGCATGTCTCGTGACCCTGTTGCTCTATGTAGGATTAATTTCTGCAATGGCGGGGAATGGGCCACTGGCGCGATTTGGCTCCCAAGCATTGTACCTAAGCAACTCTGGGCATGCTCATGCCGCACCACCGGCAGATGAAGGCAATGGTGATAACGTTGATAACGGAGGCAATCATAATGCTGGCAGTAACAGCAATGATATCGTTGATAGCAGCAATGGCGGCTCTGGTGATGGTAAAGGCAATAAAAAAGAGAAGTGGGAAGGCGCAGTTATCACCTATCCGAGTACGCTCCTCGGAATTTGGACGATCCGGATCGAAGATGGATCGGAACTCACTGTAACCGTCGATGCTGCCACTCGTTTCCATCCCAGTACCCGAGACGGCATTCAGGTCGAGGATTGGGTGGAGGTGAAAGGTGTGCAGCAGCCTGGTGGTGGGATCCTGGCGGAACGAATCCGCAAAGAGGAGTATGAAGCGGGAGAAATTGTGGTGCGGCTGGCGGATCCTGGCGTTGCCACCACAATTGCTGAGAAATATGATTTACAGTTGAAGTCTAATTTGCTGATCAGCGCCAATATCTATTTGTTTGTTACAGATGACGAGGATGAACCCAACGTCATTGAAAGGATTAAAAGCGAACCGGGTGTAATTTGGGCGGAAGTAAACTATGTAAATAGTATGCCCGAAGATGATGGCTATAAGACGTGGGCATGGGGTGGCGTTCTTCAGCCGCCGGACTATGTCAACCAGATGGCCTATCAGCAAATTCGTTGGGGACAAACGAGCCGGAGCTATCAAGGTGAGGGTGTGGTAGTGGCAGTGTTGGATACAGGGATCTACACGCCGCACGAGCAGTTTGTTGGCAAGCTGCAACTGCCCAGCCTTGATGTGGTCGGTGATGATATGGATCCTAGCGACGTGGGGCCAGGCGCAGCCTGGGGACATGGTACTCATGTGGCGGGTATTATTGCGGCGATGGCACCCGCCGCAAAGCTTTTGCCCGTTCGGGTGTTGGACGCCAATGGACGTGGCAACACCTTCCTCCTCTCCTATGCAATTGAGTGGGCATCTCAACAGCCTGGCGTTGAGGTGATTAACCTCAGTTTGGGTACTCCGTATGATTCGAGGATTTTGCGAGAAGTAATTGCCAACGTCCTGGCGCAGGATATTGTGGTGGTGGCAGCGGCCGGGAATGATGGCGTACAAACCGTGCAGTTTCCGGCTGGCTATCCGGAAGTAGTCGGTGTGACGGCATTGGATGGCAATAATCAGAAGCCGGAGTTTGCCAACTATGGCAACGGGTGGATCGATCTTGCCGCACCAGGGGTAGGCATCATGTCCACCATGATCAGCGATCAAGGGGTTGGCTATGCCAGTTGGAGCGGGACATCTATGGCTACGGCCTTTGTCAGCGCGGCGGCTGTCCTTGTAGAGGGGCAAGCGCTCGCTTTAGGCAGCCCAAATGAACCAGTGGGGGGACATCTCTTCAATACTGGTGTGATCGTTGACTCGTTGAATCCTACTTACGCGGGGCAGCTTGGGCGATTGCTCAATGTTAGCGCTGCGTTATCGGTGCATGAAATGATCCTGTATATCCCCTACAGTCGTCGGTAACAACATCCATTTTGTAGGATGTAAAAGCCCTATACTGCCCAGCCAGGTGCTTCTATGGCACTAGGCTGGGCAGTTTCTATTAGATAAAGCGTGTTCCCAACCAAACGTTATTCAATTCCTGCTCATTCTGCGCCAGTGATGTTGGACAGAAATGAAAATTTGGGGATTGACTTTATGATGGGCAGTGTGGTATCTTTGCTAGGTTTGCAAGAGTGCAAAAGGAGAACCCACACCATGCCGCGACCCCAACTTTTTATCCACCACTTTGTCCACCATCGGCCTGAGGCCGAACGGAGAGCCACCTAACGTCTTGCCCCCTTGTCTAGGATTGTGCTTGCCACGGGTGAACGTTTCCCGTGGTTTTTTTGTCGTTCCAAACCCTTGAACCACTTCATGCGTGGAGGAACTGATGGACTATCCGATTGTGCGGTACTGGCAACTCTTGGTGCACTATTTGCGCCCGCTGCGCGCTAAGGTTGCCCTCTTGACGTTTCTGATTTTTAGCACCATCGCGCTGCAACTGGTAAACCCACAAATCCTACGGTATTTTGTTGACACGGCTCTGGCAAGCCAGCCCGATGATAGCTTGCGTCCGTTGCTGGGGGCTGGCGCACTTTTTCTTGGCATTGCGTTTCTCTTGCAGGGTGTAACTGTAGCCGCAACCTATGTGGGGGAGGACGTAGGATGGCGCTCTACCAATGCTCTGCGGGCCGACCTTGCCCGTCACTGCCTGCATCTGGACATGACCTTTCACAACGAACAGACTCCCGGTGCGATGATCGAGCGCATTGATAGTGATGTGGCTGATATTGCCATCTTCTTTTCACAGTTTGTCATTCGTATTGTGGGCAATTTCCTCTTGATTGTGGCTGTTCTGATCACGCTGTCGCTAGAGGACTGGCGTATTGGCGTTGCCATGTCTGTGTATGTGATGGTGGCGACTGCTTCCTTGATCTACACGCGCCGTATGGCCGTACCCTACTGGAAAGAGTCGCGCCAGGCGAGTGCGGATCTCTTTGGCTTCTTGGAAGAACATCTGGCTGGTACAGAAGATACTCGCTCCAGCGGCGCAGGCGGCTATGTAATGCGCAACCTTTTTAATTTGAGCCGGATACGGTTTGACAAGGAATTGCGCGGTCGTACCATGGGCATGTTCGTCGTTATGGTCTGGATGCTCTTCTATACAATGGGGCTGGCGCTTGCCCTGATCTTAGGATACTTTCTCTTCCGGCAAAACGCCCTGACAGTGGGTAGCGTCTTTCTCGTGGTCTATTACACCGAAACGATTTTTAGGCCAATGGACCAGATCTCGCGCGAGATCCAGAACTTGCAGAAAGCGGGGGCAGGCATTGAACGTGTCGAGAGTCTTTTGGCAATCCAAAGCAAGATTCGCGATGAAGGCCGGGCAACAGTCCCTGCTGGCCCTCTGAGCGTTGAGTTTCATCAGGTGTCGTTTGGCTACCGTATAGAAGAACCTGTCTTAAAAGAAGTCTCATTTCGCGTGGAACCAGGCAAGGTACTGGGGTTGTTGGGCCGCACCGGAAGTGGCAAAACAACCTTGACGCGCTTGCTTTTTCGTCTTTATGACCCCACTGCTGGGGCAATCACCCTAAACTCTCAAGATGCCGACGTGAGTCTGGCGCTAGACGAGATTAGCTTGGAAGGCTTGCGCCGCGGCATTGGCTTGGTGACGCAGGACGTACAATTGTTCCGGGCCTCTGTCCGTGACAATCTGACTCTTTTTGACCAGAGTATTTCCGACGAACGCATTCTGGAAGTGATTAAAGAGTTGGAGTTAGGGGAGTGGTTGGCGCGTCTACCGGAAGGTTTGGACACAGAGCTTGCCTCTGAAGGGACCAATTTGTCGGCGGGCGAAGCGCAATTGCTGGCGTTTACGCGTATCTTCCTCAAAGATCCTGGCTTGGTTGTTCTGGATGAGGCTTCTTCGCGGCTAGATCCTGCCACGGAACACCTGATCGAGCGGGCAGTGGACAAGTTGCTGCGAAATCGTACAGGCATCATTATTGCTCACCGTTTGGGCACGGTGGAGCGAGCCGACGCTATCGTGATCCTGGAAAGTGGCAAGTTGGTCGAGTTTGGACCACGCACCGAACTCGTCGCGGATCCTACCTCTCGTTTTTCATCTCTTTTGCGTACCGGTCTGCAAGATGTGTTGGCTTAACTATTACTTGGCTTGACTATTACTTGGCTTAACTACTAGCCGGTTTGACCCAGGGAGGCTGAAGCATGAAAACAGACAATAGAGCAGAGAAAAGTGAAGAAGAAATACCCAGCGTCGGCATACCTACATGGAGGTTCATATGGGGTGTTATCCGTTTTCGCTGGCGGCTCTATCTGCTCAACAATCTTGTCTATAACATAATGATCTTGGGCTGGCTTGTACCTGGGCTAGTCACGCGCGAATTCTTTAACTTGATCGCCCCGGATGCGTCACCTCGCTTTGATATGGTCACGCTGATGGCTATCTTGTTTGCCAGCGGGCTTGTTCGTGTCGGAGGTGTGCTGGGGTTGGTGCGTACAAATACTCCGTTTGAGTATAACAACCATGCATTGTTGCATCGCAATATGCTCTCGCACATTTTTCGCCAACCTGGTGCGCGTGCGCTGCCCGAATCTCCCGGCGCAGCTACTGCACGCTTTAATGGCGATGTGAACGAATTGCCCCTCTTTGCTCTGTGGATGAATGACCTTTGTGGCGCACTGTTGCATACCATCGTTGCCGTCTTGATCATGGTGAGCATCAGTCCTTGGATAACATTGTGGGCTTTTGCGCCTATGCTGCCGATTCTCTGGGTTGCCAATGCGGCTACATCGAGAGTGGAACGTTATCGCCGCGCGACGCGCGAGGCAGGGGCAAGAGTAGCCGGCTTTATCGCCGAGACTTTTGGCTCCATCCAAGCCATCAAAGTTGCTAATGCTGAGGATCGGATTATTGCGCGTTTCGATACACTAAATGAACGGCGACGTCAGACTGCATTACAGGACCGGCTCTTTAATGAACTGCTTGGCTCGATCTTTCGCAATGCTGGAAGCCTAGGCACTGGGTTGATCCTCCTGTTGGCGGCACAAAGCCTTCAGCGTGGAAGTTTTACCGTAGGTGACTTGGCGCTGTTTGTGGCCTATCTAGGCTTTATTACCGAGTTTGTGGGGATGATAGGCTTTATGTGGGCGCGTTATAAACAGGCAGGTGTCGCGGTAGGGCGCATGGTGCGTCTGCTGCCAAGCGCTCCGCCTCTAGCCTTGGTCGAGCCAGCACCTGTGTATATGGACGGCCCCTTACCCGATGTGCATTATCCAAGGAAAGAACCAGCTGATCGCCTCGAGCAGTTAGAGGTTAGAGGGCTTACCTGCCTGCATCCGGATTCGACGCGGGGCATTGAAGATATTAGTTTCGTGCTCTCACGAGGTTCGTTTACTGTCATTACCGGGCGAGTTGGCTCAGGCAAGACAACGCTGGTGCGCGCCCTTTTAGGTCTTTTGCCGCGCGATCGAGGAGAGATTCTTTGGAATGGGCAGCGGGTTGATGATCCTGCTTCTTTTCTTACACCACCACGCTGTGCCTATACGGCGCAAATCCCCCGCTTGTTTAGCACATCATTGCGAGAGAATTTACTGTTAGGACTGGCGAGCACAGATGAGGAGTTGCAAAAGGCGCTCCATGCTGCTGTCCTTGAAAAAGATGTGGCGGAATTTGAAGACGCGCTAGATACAATGGTCGGCCCAAAAGGCGTCAAGTTATCCGGTGGGCAAATCCAACGTGCGGCCGCGGCGCGCATGTTTGCACGCACACCGGAGTTGTTAGTCTTTGATGACTTGTCCAGTGCGCTTGATGTAGAAACAGAACGTACGATGTGGGAGCGGCTTTTTGCATCTTCACAGAACGGCGGGGCAGAGCATGACGGGACACAGAATGGCTATCAAGATCGACCAACCTGCTTGGTCGTATCGCATCGTCGTGCGGCGTTGCGCCGGGCCGACCAAATCATTGTTCTAAAGGATGGGCGCATTGAGGATCAAGGGAAGCTTGACGATCTGCTGGCTCGTTCGCCCGAAATGGTTCGGCTATGGGAAGGTGATTTCGCCACACAAGGCGCAACGGTTTCCTAACAGTTCATCTTTCGCAGCCGGTTTATGAATTCTCATCTTTCCCGTATCTTGGGCGCGCCTTTTCTAGTCTAAATAATCTAGTCTAGTCAGGCGGTGTCTACTCACAGTGCGCCCAAGATACGGAGTTACTCCCCTCAAGTATTTCTCCTTGTCTGCTTTTATCCATGATTCATTTCAGCCGTACCAGCCAGTGCATATGTTGAAAAAGCGAAATTTAATTGGACGAAGGCACCCTTTTTGCAATGATATAAGTTGCGGCAATAATAGATATAGGGCATACTAGGTCTTCAGTGCACAATATATGATATATGATTTTTTGATGTAACGATGGAATTACAAGCCCCTTACCTCAATTTGATAAGCTCACTAAGTTGGCCAACGCTACTACATGGAGTCCGCAGTTTGCCATGATCCAATCTCGAATTTTGATTGTGACCAAAAGCCCCGAGGTATCACAGGCTTGGGTTCGGTGTTTATACGAGGCGAGTAACGGCACTATTCAAGAGATTCCAAAACAAAAGGTAGCCTACTCCTCTCTGCATAAGGACTATGACCTAGTCATGATTGATGCTCATATACGTACTTTCCAAATGGATGAGCAAAAAGATGATGAGCAAAAAGATATAGTCGAAGAAGGCTTCTCGGACACGATCCTTCTCTGTCATCGGATCCACAAGCAATTTGACAATCCAATTATATTGTTGACTTCTCGCAAAGATGATGAGTATCTTCTGAGAGCTTACCAGGCTGGTGTTTCTGAATGCATCGTTGAACCAATCATCCTCTCTCTGCTGATCGCTAAAATCATGGCTTGGCTGCGCTGGTCCCACTCCTATCATCCCGACTCCACACTCACCTCTATCGATAAGATTGGCGTGGTAGCAATTGCGTCAACTCAATTAGCTATCTAGATACCTAGCCATCTGCTACACTAGCTGCGGGTAAACCTTTTGCGGGTTTACCTGCGCGTTGTTGGCTGTTTTCGCCTAGATGTCACCGATTCAGGGCCATAGTCGTGGCGTTTATCGGTAAGTCCTCTAGGCTGCGATCACATTTGACGTAGTTCGGGTTTGTGATGACCCAACCGCGATCTAAGCTTCCCTCCAGAAGTACCTCAATCCAAGTGCCTTCGGCATTGCGAGTCTGTGCCCGCAATTGTGCATTCTGCCGTAAACGGCGAATGGGCTGTGGGTCATCCACGCCTGGCTCAGAATGCATTCCCAGATTGTAGGCCGTTACAACACACAAGGCTCTAGATGATTCATGGGGTGGAGATTGTAGAGTGAGCGAGTAGGTTCCGCTCATGATATTACTCTGGCCTGCCGCTACGATTACATAGGTACCCGTGTGGGGCAACTTATATTTTCCGATTCGAGAATCTGTATTGAGTTCTTTGCCATCGTTATTGCGTCTATACCAACGCCGGTGACTTGGACCGTATAGCTCTACATAGGTATCGAATTGGGGGCTTGTCATTGTGATCGTTACCACGTCACCGCTACGACCAAAGAACGTCCATTCCTGCCCAAAGTTATCCGATACTTCGCCCCTTACCGTTTCCCCATAAGCAAGTGATCCACCATCACTCGTATCGGCAACCTGGATCGCGGTCATCAAGCAGCCCGTAAGCAGTATTGGCAGGATCGCTGCAATGAGGGATAACCATAGCCGCCTGAACCATACTTTCATGTTTTCCTCCAGGTTGTGCTTCGGGGCAGGTTGTGCTTACGGCGGATTGCAATGAGGGGATGAGCAATCCAATGGAGTGGATAGTGCCCGATCTCCTAGTTATCTAGCTTGTCGACAAAGAGATTGTCCATGACCGTGACATTGTCATGGTTGGTGTTGATATAGGTGTCGGGCCGTTCATAGTCGCCAGCGAGCGAACCAATGATCACGTTATCCTGAATGAGATTATTGTCCCCCATCTCGTTTCGGAAGGTAATGCCATATCTGCGCGGCTCGATGATGGTGTTGTTCCAGAGATAGATGCTTCGTCCTTCATTTGTGCCTTTGGATACAACAATTCCGTCCCCATCTGTGTCTTTCTCTATCCCGGGTTGGATGATGACATTATTGAAGACGCGGTTGCCGCCATTGCCTTGGATGTAGATGCCAGTGTTCATGCTCTTGACAACGAGATTGTTGTAGATGTCACAGACGCTGCCAGGATTGTTCATGATCCCCGAATTCTGCGCGTCTTTGTTCTCCGTACCGGCCTCTAGAACGACGTTATGATGGATGATACAATCGTCTGTCGCTGAGCCGACCTGGATGCCATCCCAGCCATTGCGTACCAGCAAGTTATGGTTTATTTCTACGCCTTCAAGCAGAGGATCCTGTCCTTCTCTGTAGTTCGAACTGCCAACGTAGAAGCCTTCTGTACCTGTATCGTGAATAAAATTGTGATGCAGGTGGGTGTCGTGCTGGGTCCATGTGCTTCGATCAATTGATGAATCCTCTCGATGCCGCACTGCCATGCCCACATTGCTTGTCTCGCTAATTTCAATGTGGTCGATTTCTATGTATCCAGTCTCAATCCCCACAACCCCGCGCGCACCACCCGTGATGACAATGCCGCACTTTTGATCTGCATCGGGAAAGGCTGAGCCACATTTTGTATCGACACCTGTGCCAGTGATCCAGATATGTTCGCTGTCTTCAATGCGCAGCCCAGCGTACTCCTCACGGCTGCCTTCAATTCGTACTTGGTCTCCCTTGTTGATGAACTTGATGGGGTGGCTTGCTGTTCCTCGGAAGTTGCGCAAAACAAGCGAGGGACGGTTGCCGCCTTCCATGCAAATTGTGCTGCCAGGCTCCATAGCTATGGGATTCGCCTTGCCATCAACTTGTGTCACATCCTTTCCAATTACAAAATCGCAGCTAAACTTGATGGCAGGTGTGTACGCTGCGCTCGCATCGTTTACTGCGTTTGGTTCGGAAAAGACGGAATGGGTATAGATCACAAGGAGCGTCAGAATGCTGCCTACCAGTGCGGCTACCACTCGAATGAGAATGGCATGGACGTCTGTGTTTGCAAGCCGTGCTCGCATGTTGGGTCGTGGAATCATCTCGTGCCTTCTTTACTGTGCAATTGACGATTGTTGATTTGGCCGGTTTTGATTTAGCCGATCAACGAGAGCAACATATTCTGCTGATACCTTCGCCCAGTTATATTTCTGGTTGAATTTATCAGCGTTGTGTGCCAGGCTCTCAAGTTTCTCTCTGTGCTGGTGCAAGGTGAGAATACAGTTAGCTAAATCGTCGGCATCATCTGGTCTGAAGAACATGACCATCGAATCGTCAAAATAGGTCGAAATGGTCCTGGTTCGAGCCGCAATTACGGGTGTACCCAACGCCACATATTCCATTAGTTTTGTCGGGAGCAACTCGCCAGTGAACAGGTCGTTCCGGTTTGGCACTACGCCGACATGCGCCTGTTCGATCAAGTGGGGGAGCTTTGAAACGTGTACCACTTGCTGGCTAAACTCTACACAATCCTCAAGACCCAGCTCTTTTGTCAACATTTCTAGGTCATTGCGTGCCTCGCCACGGCCAATTAGCGATAGATGAACCTCCGACAAGGTGCTGCGTACCTTGTGTACGGCGCGGATGATCAGGTCAATGCCATAGCGATGGGTCATTGTACCGTGATAGATGATTTCGAAGCGTCCATTGGCTTTGTCTGGCGATTTGCCATTGCCGTTGCGGTGAAAGATCCTGGGGTCAGCTACATTCATCACAACAGAGATCTTTTCGGGTGGAACCCCTCTGGATATTAAGGTTTGTCGCCAGACTTCGGTTACCGTGATCACATGGTCGGCGAAACTGCACGAAAGCCGCTCTTGCAGAATCACAAGGGGAAGCAGCCGTTTCCCCACCTTATTCGTGATTTGCGCTGCGTAGAAATCTGACATCAAATCGTGAATATCGAGGATCACACGGGCACCCATCAATTTAGGGCCGAGCGCGGCAAAGACGAGGAAGTCAGGTAAGTTATGCGCTTGCACAACACCATATCGTCGCCGCAAATGGAGGCTAAGCACTTTTCCAAAGGCGAGAATTAGAAAGGTCATATACTCCAGAAATTGAAAAAGGCGTCCGCGCTCTTTGTTGCGGGAGACGGGCAGGCGATAGATGTTGACACCATCGGCAACATCTATCGCCGGTTCCCCAGCGTTTTGCAGACATATCACGTCTACTTCGTAGCCGCGGTCAATCAGCGCCAGGGCTTCTCGTTCGACGCGTACCTCGCCTATGGGATAATGCGCATGTACGATCATGCAGTGTCGTTTTGGCGCTTCTTTGCGATGTGTACTCTTCATTGCGTGTATCCGGTTCTTCACCTTTTGGCAATTCCGCCACCAGATAGCTCTTCGTGCTTGCCAAGCTTTATTGGATATTTGGTCCATTTCCTTGGCCCATCCATTTGGCCCATCAGGTGGTGTTCCCGCGGAAAATTGCTGGTGACTACCAGCAAATGCCTTCATACTGACCATTGAGCTGGTGGTATTCCTCCGAGATTCGCATCAGGTCAATGACTACCTGATCCCAACGGAGTTGTGTTAATACCTGTCTAAATTCGGGAGCGTTATTGCCAATCACGATGACTTCGCTCTTGTCCAAAACTTCTTCCATGGTTGCACACATCAAACTAGCGATGTGGGGAATCTCCTGCTCGATATAGGCTCGATTCGCACCAGCCAAGTTTGCTAGCGAAACGCTTCTGTCGTAGACCTTTACGTGATAGCCCTTGCCAACAAGACGCTCGATCAACTCTACGATTGGGCTCTCGCGCAGATCGTCAGTACCGGCTTTGAAACTAAATCCCAAGACACCGATGTTCTTGCGCTCTGTACGTCTAACCATCTGATAGGCGCGGTCGATCTGTTGCTCGTTACTCGATAGGATTGCTTCTAGGACTGGAGATTGCACATCCATCAGGCGGGCATGATAGAGCAGAGCGCGCAGATCTTTGGGCAGACATGATCCCCCAAAAGCAAAGCCCGGTTTGAGATAGGCGGGCGAGATATTGAGCTTGGTGTCTTGGCAAACTAAGTCCATTAGCTGGTGGCTGTCTATGTTCTGTTGTTTGCAGATGTTGCCGATCTCGTTGGCAAATGTCACCTTGAGTGCATGGAAGGCATTTGTGGTGTATTTGAGCATCTCCGCCACACGAATAGGCACAATGACGACCTTGGCGTCTAACATGGCATACAAGCTACAGACTGTGTTGGCGACCGCCGGATCATTACTGCCTATCACGGTAAAGGGAGGATTGTAAAAATCTTTGACCGATGAACCTTCGCGCAAGAATTCTGGGTTGTAGCAGACACCGAAACCCTCACCAACCTCCTTTCTAGAGGTGCGTTGCAGCGCGGGGATGATGATGTCTTCGGTGCTGTCGGGGAGCATGGTGCTGCGTGCCACGACGATATGAAAACCTGGCTTGTCGGCCAGACAAGCGCCAATCTCCTCACTGACCCGTTTTACATAAGACAGGTTCAAACTGCCATTTGAATTGCTAGGCGTGCCAACACAGATCAAGGAGATCTCGCTGTTGCGGATGGCTTCGGCTGCATCGGTCGTCGCCCGGAGTCTCCCCGCTTTGACTCCCTTGGCAATGAGTTCTGGTAAGCCTTGTTCAATTACAGGGCTGCGCCCTTCATTGATCGTCGCAACCTTGGTGGGGTTTGAATCGACGCCTATAACTTTGTGACCACTGTCGGCTAGACACGCCGCAGAGACTGAACCTACATAACCTAACCCAAAGACGCTAATTGTGCTCATTGTTGTGTCCCCGTTGCTGCCTGGTAAGTAATACTTGCGACGTATGAAAGCGATGTATTGGAGTGACGCATGACGATCCTAGGGCTTATTGAGTTCAGCGGATTTGGCTTTCATCCGTCTGTGTACGATAGGCGCTAGCCCACCGGCTGGTTGTGCCCAATGCCTGCTCGATTAATTCGGAGAGGCTGTGGACCTTGATCCGCCATTCCTGCTGTTGTTGTATCTGCAACTCTTTAATTCCCTTTTGATAGCGCCCATAATGCTCCTTCATTTCCAGCAATCCCTGTCGAATACCGCCCGCTGTGTTGTCTACATGAACCGTGCCTTGATGAAAATAACTGCGCAAAAGCGGCCAATCCGACGTGATAATGGGGGTGCCCAGGGCAAGTGCTTCGCATGCACCGCGCTGCATTGTATGGTTGCGCGTTGTCAAACACATGACAGCTTGGGCCGAGTCGAGCAAGGCATAGTAGTCGTCGTTCGGTAGATAATCGGTGTAATGCACATTGCGCGGTGTCTTGGCGATTGTCTCTGGCTTGGCCCGGTGCTTTGGGCCTGTAATATAGAACTCGCACTCCGGCAGCAAGGCCGCGGCGGCGATTACCTCGTCAATAGGCTCATCTGGTGCAAATGAGTTGACAACAACTACATTGAAGTCGCCTTGTAACGGATAGGTTGCGGCTCTGGAATAGGTCGTTGGGACATCACGCAACACAAGCCCACGCCCACCCAGGTCCATAATCATTTGTTGAAAGTGCTCGTTAGTGACCATCGTTGCCAGGGCTTTGCGCGTCAGGTAGCTATGTAGCCAGCGCGGCCGAGTCCAATAGGGCGAGAGCAGGGCAGCACTGTGTGCATCAACAATGTAGCGGCTTCCAGTTAGGAGACAGTAGAGACTGACCACCAACACTGCCAAGCTCGGTGGGCTTTGCACAAAGACAAGCTTGGGATGCTTGGCAATGAGCAGGCGCAGCGTCTCTGCTGCCTGGTAGGCGTATCTTGGGAGTGCGGACCAGTCGTTGCGACGGGGGGGCATGCGTGTTGAATAGACATAGTGAAAGCTGCTGATGCCCAATTCTTTCGCCAGCACCTTGCCGCGCGGGCCACCCTTGGGCGAATCCCAGACGAGGAACATGGTTTGATCATCCAGATAGGAGAGAGGTTTTGTGTTATCGTTCATGGATACCGTCAATTAGTCCTGAAATTCGGCGAGAAGCCGAGCTGCGTTTTTCTCTATTGAGAACGCTTCCTTAACCGTCTTTTGACCATTTTGGCCGAGACGTTCGCGAAACATGGGGTCGTCCAGCATGACACCTAGCGCATCCGCTAATCCGGTTGCATCTTCTGGCTCGACTAACATGCCATTTTCCAGGTTATGTACGACCTCCGGGATGCCGGAGTGCCGGGTGGAAACAACAGGCAAGCCCATTGCCATTGCCTCTAGGATGACATTGGGGATACCATCGCGATCCCCATCCGCACTGGTCGTGCAAGCAAGGAC
>CAMPHP010000005.1 GCA_946885925.1 uncultured Litorilinea sp. | reverse complement strand
CCATTCGTGAAATGCTCTATCAAAACGACCACCCCAAGATCGCCCACACATTGGATGCGCAAGGGATGGTCGCCTATGCACAGGGGCAGTTGCCCCTGGCACAGGCCGAAGTAGAACGTGCGCTTGCCATCCGCCGCCGCCTCTTGGGTGATGACCATCCCGATACTGTCGTCAGCCGCAAACACTTGGAGATGATTAAACAAGCTAAGATTAGGCGTTGATGCCCGGTCAATTCACTGGGTCAATTCACTGGGTCAATTCACTGGGTCAATTCACTAGGCCAAGCCACGGGGTGGCAGTTGCTATCCCATTCCGCCGCGGCTGCCACCCCCTCCAATCGGAATCCCCAACCCCAGATTGTCGATTTGGGTATAGGCTACCCCTTGAGACTCGACTCCTTCATAGTCAATGTCAAACGTGCCTCGAATCCGTGGTGGAACAGGCGGTTGCCATAGAACACGTTCAATGAGCGCAGCAGCAGCATTATCAGCCTCTGGTGAGATTACCCAGGGCATATCAGGAGCAGGAGCACCGGCATTCCAAATCTGGCCCAACGGGGAAGTAAGGGGTGTGGCAATAGTGCCAGTAAACTCGACTTTGGAATTGTCATCAGCACCAGTGAATTGCAGCGACTCAAGCTCAGGGGTATGGCCTTGGATAACGGCAAGATGATTGTTGTCTAGCGCCGTCTTAAACTCATCTAGCCCCGGAAACCGTTCAGCATCGAGTATAGTGTCCAATAACCGCCCAAGCCCTGGCGTATCCAGATTGATATCTGGCGTGTCAGCGGGCGCAGCAACAAGGGTTCCTCCATAAATGACCCGGAAATGAATGCGAAGCAGATCATCCGCCATGATTTTTCTCCTGCTAAATAGTACATCGAGGGATCAAGGTTTACACGCAAAGAAGAGCAAAAATCTCCGTGCGGTCTAATAGCGTGCGGTCTAATAGCCATTGGCAAAGGTGTCAATCATCATCTTGACATCGCCCAGCGGGTAGAGGATGGGACAGGTGGCCCCATTATCTACATATTCGCGCACTTTTGCCTTGACCTCGGCGGGTGTGCCGCTGGCAGTAATGCGCTGTACCAATTCGTCGGGTACTAGGGGCATGGCCTGGTGCACCTGCTCTTTGGTGGCAGGCCAGCCCAAAATGGCTTGAATTTTGTCCACCGTCTCCTGCTTAACACCACTGGCCTTGGCAATGTGCGGCTGTTGGGCCAAGTATTGAGTCAGCAACTCGCGCGATCCATCCAAAGCCGTCTTGCGATCCTCGTGCACCGAACAGACGATGAGTTGGGGCCGGTCAATCTCGTCCAACGTGCGTCCTGCTCTGGCCGCGCCTCTTTCCAACTGCTCTAGAGCATGGATGTTATACTCCGGCGGCACACAATAATTGAGCACTGCACCATCGGCAATCTCGCCTGTTAATTCCATCATCTGCGGCCCCGTTGCACCGATCATAATCGGCACATGGCGCGGCTCGCGACGACCATGCACCACATCCAGTTCAATGCCATCGACATGGTGAAACTCGCCGTGAAAGGTCACATTCTCCATCGCCAAGAGGCGGCGCATCACCTCAACCGTCTCACGCATGGCGGTCAGCGGCTTACGCCGTTCGATGCCTACATTACGCGCCAGCGGGTCCCACCATGCGCCGATGCCACAGATCACCCGATTGGGGGCCAAGTCATCCAATGTTAAGAAGGTCGCAGCCAGCAACCCGATATTGCGAGTCCAGTTGTTGATCACCCCGGAGCCGACCTGAATGCGATCCGTCACCGCGGCAAAGGCTGCCATCGGCACAATCGCATCGCGCACCAAACGGCTCTCGGCCTGCCACACAGCTTCAAAGCCTTTGTCCTCGGCATAGCGCGCATAGTCCATGCCATCACGAATTGGGTGTTTGTCTTGCAGATAGAGTGCAACACGCTGGCCGCTGGAGGTGCTCATAAATTGGATGCCTTTACAGCTAAGTACAACGAATCAATACAACTAAGTGGAATTTATGAGGATGTGGCCCAGCCAAGATGGAAGAACTCGCCCGGCTCGACTATGGAGGCAGTGTACACCGAAGCTTAGAGAGCGTCAAGCAAGTTGGGAGAGGCAGGGCTGCGTGCTATAATCCGGCCTATGAATCTGGAGCCAGCCAACGTGCCGACTGTTCCGCCCGTATCTGCCACACCCCCAGCCATAATGGATGCGTGGGCAAACCTGAACCGTCTGATTGTGGGGCGTCGCTCGATCCGTCGTTATACCGAGCAGCCAGTTGCCCCCGAAGTATTGACGGCATTGCTAGAGGCGGCGACCTGGGCACCTTCCGCCCACAACCGCCAACCCTGGCGTTTTTGTGTTGTCACGAGCAAAGAGGCTAAAGATCGTCTCAGCGTGGCAATGGGCGAACAGTGGCGTGCTGACCTTATGGCTGACGGTGCCGCTCCGGAGTTTATCGAGCGCCGGGTTGCGATTAGCCACGCCCGCATGACGAGTGCAGCGGCTTTGGTGATTGCCAATCTCTGCATGGCGGATATGGATCACTATCCCGACCCAGCGCGCGCCCAGGCAGAATGGGCGATGGCAACGCAAAGTGTGGCGTTGGCCTGTCAGAATCTACTTCTCGCCGCAGAAGCACATGGCATTGGTGCTTGTTGGATGTGTGCGCCCCTCTTTGTGCCCGACCTGGTACGCCGCGTGCTGGAGTTACCAACGGATTGGGAACCCCAGGCGTTGATTACCCTGGGCTATCCTGCCGAGGTCAAGCAAAAAGAGCGCGCGCCATTGGCAAGCCGTGTGGTATGGCGCTGAGTGATGAATTTACGTCTGATGAACAGCGTTATTAGAAACGGATACTACTCATGCGATACACGCGTGTTGTCGCTCTCGCCGGAGGTGTGGGCGGAGCAAAATTGGCGACGGGATTGCAAGCGGCCCTGCCCCCGGAGGCATTGACCGTAGTAGTCAATACTGGCGATGATTTTGAACATTGGGGATTAACCATCTGCCCCGATCTTGATACAGTGGTCTACAACCTGGCGGGTGTCAACAACCCAATGATGGGATGGGGACGCGATGGCGAAACCTTTGGCGCACTGGAGGCAATGGCCCACCTAGGGGGCGAAGATTGGTTCCGAATCGGTGACAAGGACTTGGCGCTGCATTTGCGCCGCAACGAATGGCTTCAGCAAGGCGTTCCGTTGAGCGAAGTCACCGACCGTCTGCGCCGCACATTCGGCGTCCCTTCCACCGTCCTCCCCATGAGTGACGAACCAGTACGCACCCTTGTTCATACCGACGAGGGTGATCTCCCATTCCAGCATTACTTTGTGCGCTTGCGCTGTGAGCCGATGGTGATGGACTTGAGTTTTGTAGGTGCAGAGTCCGCGCGCGTGCCTGAAGCTGTCCGTGAAGCCCTCCACCGCGCTGATCTCATTGTCTTTTGTCCCAGCAACCCCTACCTCAGTATCGATCCCATTCTCAGCGTGCCGCGTATGCGCCGATTGATCCAAGAAGCACCTGCGCCAAAGTTGGCGGTCAGCCCCATCGTTGGCGGCGCAGCCATCAAAGGCCCTGCGGCCAAGATGATGCGTGAGTTGGGCCAGATGGTCAGCCCCTTGACAGTGGTGGATCACTTTGATGGATTGCTCGATGGCTTTGTCGTAGACCATGCCGATGCCGAACTTGTCAACGCAGTCCAGTTGCCCACGCTGGTAACAGCCACGTTGATGACAGACTTAGCCAGCAAGAAACAGCTAGCCGAGGACATTTTAGACTTTGGCAGAGAGTTGGCCGGGAAGCGCAAGAGATCGTCCCAGCCTGGCCCGCGTCGCGGCATACGTCCTACGCTCTAAATACCATGTCCACCTCATCCCCAACGGGTACGAGCTTTTCGCTCTGGCTCATTGTTCCGGTCAAGCCTTTTGGCGAAGGCAAGAGCCGTCTGGCCGCGGTGCTGTCATCCGCCGAGCGTGCCGAATTTAGCCGGCGCTGGCTTACCCATGTGCTAGCCACCGCACGCAATTGGGCCCGGTTGGCGGGAATGGTGGTTATCAGCCGCGACCCCGCGGTCTTGGCGCTGGCAAGTGCGTGGGGTGCGCTTCCTCTTGTTGAGGAGCATGAGGACCTGAACCGCGCGCTGGCACAAGCGCGCCAGGTCGCGCTGGAGGCAGGGGCCGAGGGAGTGCTCGTGCTACCCTCGGATCTGCCCTTGCTCACTCGCCAAGATCTGGTTGAACTGCATGATCTGGCACTGGAGGGAAACGGCGTCATTATCGCCCCCAGCCATGATGGCGGTACGAATGCCCTGCTCCTGCGCCCGCCCCATGCGATCCCCTATGCCTTTGGTGAGAAGAGTTTCGCCCGCCATCTCGCGCTTGCGGCAGACGTTGGGCTGCCGAGCCGCATCTATAATTCTTCAACCCTGGCGCTTGATATTGACTACCCTGAAGATCTGCTGGTGCTCGACAGATAGTTGACCAAAATCCCATTTCCGGGCCTCGCGCAACCTCCTTGACACCATTGCTCTGCTGTGCTATCTTGAAGCCGTTCCCAAAACAAGCCGTCAATATCTGTAAGTTCGCACCGCTATTTCGTTTGCGCTTTCCCGACGCCAACGTAGGTTAGCTGCTCCTGTTTTATATCAAATTCAATAGTGACTGGACTCTGGCCTTTTAGTGTCCAGAGAGTAGGTGTACTGTATGGAGCAAGTTAAAACCTTTTACAAGATTGCAAATGAATTCTATAACGAGAAAAACCGGGTGTTATCCCATAGAGCGAGTTACACGTCCCCGGTAAACGAAGGGGGATGCGACTAGACACTTTGTGTCGCCCAGTTCTATCCGCAGAAGCCCGCCTCTCGATCCTTGTTTTCTTTTTACGCTGGTACAAACCGGCATATGACTCGCTATCATCCCTGTCATTGTCCCGATCGTTGTCTCTGCTACGTGTCTCTGCTACTTGTGTCTGTTAATTGTCTGTGTCAACTGTCGATATGAGCCGATTCAGGAGGAACAGATGAGTACATACAAAATTTCGAGACGTGAATTCTTGGCGCAGTTGGGGCTTGCCGCTGCTGGTGGCGTGTTGGTCTCTTGTGCTGCGCCGCCCGCACCGGGCAACAGTGAAACGCTACCTGTTGCAGGCGTGGCTGAACAACCAGGGGCAGCGGCTGGGGAAGTCGCGCCAGGCGTCGCACGCGTAGACACCTTGATCCTTGAAAATCCCACCGGGCGCGTTGTGCCAGCAGATGACTTCAACCGCTGGCGGCCCGGCATTCAAAGTGCCTCAACGGGGTTGCAGCAATTGGGGCTGGATGCACTCTGGTACATTGACCCCGATGCAGGTATTGATGGCGTTTGGGACAACTCGCTTGCTGCCGAAAAGCCCATATACAACGAAGATTTTACCCAAATGACGGTGAAACTGCGCGAAGGCATCTATTGGAGTGACGGCGTAGAATTCACGGCAGACGACTTGATCTACACCGTTGATGTTCAGAAAAATACACCAGGGCTGGCCTACACCGGGCAATTCACCAAGTACGTTGCCGAAATGGAGAAGCCCGATAATTACACCGTAATCTTCCACCTCACAGAACCGAATTCGCGCTTCCACGGTCTTTTCACCGTGCGTTGGAGCGCCTGTTTTATGATGCCCAAGCATATTTTTGAACAGCAGGACGATGTGGTGGCCTTTACCTTTAACCCGCCACTCAGCTTAGGGCCCTATGTCCTCAAGGATTACGACCCTAATGGCAACTGGTATTTATGGGAGCGTCGTGAGGATTGGGAGCGCACAACCCTGGCCCGTTTTGGCATGCCCGCCCCCAAATTTGCCATGTATATTGCCCCTGGCCCCAGCGACAAGAAGGTTATGGCGCAGACGGCCAAAGACTTGGATGTCATCCACGATATTGCCCCTGAAGGGATGATTACCCTGGCGCGCACCAATCCAACCTCCAAAGGTTGGTTCAATTCGTTCCCTTGGGCGCATCCAGACCCGACTTTGCCCTCAGTCATCTACAATAATGAAAAGCCAGGGCTGGACAACCGCGATGTGCGCTGGGCGTTGACCCTGGCGATTGATGTTGTACGCGTGGCAATGGCCTCCTATCGCGGAGCAGCGACAATTTCGGCCATCCACGTCCCGCCTACGGGCCTCTATCCGCAATACTACTTCGAGCCTCTGCAAGATTGGCTGGCTGAGTTCAGCATCGAGGTTGATGGGCAGCCGTATCTGCCCTATGACCCGGACACCAGCATGCGGATTGCCGAGGAAGCACGCAAATCGTTGGGCGACCTCGTGCCGACCGATGCGGCTGAGATTCGTAAAGCGATTGGTTATGGCTGGTGGAAGTATGATCTAGAGACAGCCGAGAAGCTCATGCTGCAAGCGGGCTGCACGCGCGATTCGGGTGGTAAGTGGCTGCTGCCCAGCGGCGACCCCTTCAAGATCGCGTTGCTGGCAGAAGGCGACACGCGTCCCGTGATGAACCGCGGCGCGGCCATGATTGTGGAGAATTGGGCTGAGTTTGGCATTGACGCAACGCTTGATGTGCGCGACAACGCTTCGCGTTCCCAAATGGCCTTGTTGGGTGAGTTCGACGCCGATTTTGGTTGGACGATTGAGACGTGGGGCGGACACCCGGATCTCTTCTTCTTCCTTGAATCCTGGCATTCGGATTTCTACAGGCCATCTGGGGAGAATGCGGTGGGACGCAACCGTATGCGCTGGCAACACCCCGACCTGGACCCCATCATCGAAGCTATCCAACGGCTCGACTTTGACGATCCAAAAGGGGTTGAACTGGGGATAGAGTTTATCAAGCTTGCCGCGCGCGAGATGCCGATCACGCCGATCATGTCCTACAACGTCTTCTCGGTTTGTGATGAGAGCTACTGGGAAGGCTTCCCCACTGCCGACGATCCCTATACCAATCCTGTTGCCAACTGGGCAAACACCAAGTATATGTACGTCAAGATCAGACCCAAGGCATAAGCCTACCTTTCACAGCACCACTAACAGCTCTGCGGCAGCCACCGCAATGGAAAACGCCGTAGAGCTGTTCTCTCTGATCGGGAGTAGCAGCCATGCGTAAGTTTTTTCTTAGCTACCTTATCCCACGGATCGTCCAGTACATCATGGTGATCTTCCTGGGAGTCACGTTGACCTTTCTGATTCCTCGCCTTTCCCCCAATGACCCCGTGGAACGACAGGTCGGCCAAATCATGATGAGTGGTTCCCAAGTCAGCCCGGAGGCTGTCGAGCATCTGCGCTCCGCACTCACCGAAATGTACGGGCTGGAGGGCAGCCCCTGGCAGCAATATCTAGCCTTTTGGGGCCGTTTATTGCGTGGTGACCTCGGGCCTTCGCTTTCTTCCTTCCCCACGCCTGTTTCCAGCCTCTTGGCCCAGGCGATGCCCTGGACCTTTGGCCTGCTCATCATCGCAGTCCTGATCTCTTGGGTGATCGGCAATGTGCTGGGGGCACTCGCCAGCTATTACGAGAATAACACAGCGATCCGCGTGATCGACGTGGTAAGCCAAGCCGTGCGCCCCATCCCCTACTACATCATGGCGCTGGTTCTCCTGGCAACGTTTGCCTACTTTATTCCCATCTTGCCCTTTAGCGGTGCCTACCCCCCTGGCACGCGTGTAGAGTTCAGCCTTAGCTTTGTGTTGACCGTGCTCAAGCATTCCATTCTCCCAGCGCTCAGCCTCATTATCATTGGCGTTGGGGGATGGTTCCTCGGTATGAAATCGCTTACCTCCAATATCATCTCGGAAGATTATGTGGTCTATGCCGAAAATGCTGGGTTGAGTGAAAACACCATTCTTTTCCAATATGTCACGCGCAACGCCTTACTGCCGCAGATTACCGGGCTGGCCTTACAGCTTGGGCTGATCTTTAGCGGTGCATTGATCATGGAAGTGGTTTTTGGCTATCCGGGAATGGGCTTGCTGACCCTGCAAGCAGTCCTAGCAAACGACTATACGCTGATTATGGGGATTGCACTGCTTTCGATTGTTGGCGTCGCCACATCGGTGCTGATCCTCGACCTGATCTACCCACTCTTTGATCCACGCGTGCGCTATCAGTAAGGTTATCAGTAAGATAACGCACGTTGCTGCCTTTGGCGAACACGCTGCTCTGTCACCGCTACAGGAGTGACAGAAGTCGACAGCAATTTGCGTTAAAGTACCAGATAAAGGGTTGCTCATGCTGACCATTTTGCGCGATTTGCTCAAGTACGATAGCCGCTTTCGCATCGCCTTTGTCTTTCTGCTGGCTATCCTGATCTTGGCATTTCTCTCCCTCGTGTCGCCCTACGAGCCAGGCAAGACCTTTATGGTTCCTGCCGATGTGAAGCCATCGTGGGAATATCCCTTTGGCACCAACTCGCGAGGCCAAGACATCTTTTGGTGGATGGCCTTTGCGGTGCGTAATTCGATATTGCTTGGCCTGCTCACAGCGCTCGTCTCGCGCGTCATTGCGATCTTCGTCGGGCTGACAGCGGGCTATCGTGGGGGTGTAATCGACCGGGTACTCATGTCCATCAATGACAGCTTTGTGGTGATGCCCGTTTTGCCCATCCTCATCCTCCTTAGCTTTCTGCTGCAAGGTCAATTAAGCCTGCTCACTCTGGCTGTGATCTTGGGGCTTTTTGGCTGGGCATGGGATGCGCGGTTGATCCGCGCGCAAGTCTTGAGCCTCAAAGAACGGGCCTTCACCCGCACGGCCTTCTACTCCGGGAGCAGCCCCTTTCAGATTACCTTGAAAGAGCACCTGCCCTTTGTGCTGCCCATCGTCTTTGCCACCACGATCAACAACATGCTCTGGTCAATTGGCATGGAGGTCACGCTGAGCGTCCTTGGCCTTTCCAACGTGACGACGCCCACCATCGGCACCACCATCTTTTGGGCCAACCAGCATCAAGCGTTGGTAGCTGGCATCTGGTGGTGGTTGGGTGCGCCAGTCCTCGTCGCCATTGTCCTCTTCTTGGGACTCTACCTACTCTTCTCTAGTGTTAATGAATACATCGACCCGCGCACGCGTCTCCGGCGCATCGGAGCTTGAGCCATGAGCCTATTGGATATCAACAATCTGCGTGCCTATTACCAGACCAAGGTCTATGGCATCGCGCGGACAGTACGCGCCGTGGATGGCGTCTCCTTCAACTTGCAGCCCAATGAAATCTACGGGATTGCTGGTGAATCGAGTTGTGGCAAAACAACCTTGATCAAGGTCCTATCGGGCACGATTAAACCGCCACTCAGGATTGAATCTGGCAGAGTACGCTATCATTTTGATCTCTTGGAGGTGGATATGCTCAATATCTCCTCCAGCGATCTGCGCGAGAATGTGCGTTGGAAAGAGATCTCCTATGTGATGCAGGGGTCAATGAGCGTGCTCAACCCGGTGCGCCGCATTGTTCGCACCTTTGAGGATATTGTAGGCACACACCAGGGCATACCCGATAAGCAGTTGTTCCGAATGCAACTGCGTGAGCATATTAATCGGTTCGGGCTGCCACAAGACGTGCTCAACCTCTATCCCCACCAGCTTTCGGGTGGGATGCGGCAGCGTGTGGCGATTGCCTTGGCGACGGTCTTCCATCCCAATCTGATCATCGCCGATGAGCCGACAACAGCGCTCGACGTGGTTGTGCAGCGGGGTGTCTTGCAGATGCTCCGAGAGATTCAAGTGGAGAGTGGCAATACGGTGCTGCTGGTTACACATGATCTGGCCGTCCATGCCAACGTAGCCGACCGCGTCGCCATTATGTATGCAGGTCGCATTGTGGAGGAGGCACCAACGGCTACCATTTTCGACAAGCCCCTCCACCCCTATACACAACACTTAATCCACTCGCTACCCATGATCGGGGATAAGTCGAGCAAGGTAGCGTTGGGTGGAGCGCCGCCCAATCTAGCCAACCCACCGGCGGGCTGCCGCTTTCATCCACGCTGCCCCCTAGCGAAGGAGATCTGCAAAATTGAAGTACCGGAGATGATCACGGTTGCAGACCGCCATCGAGTTGCCTGCCACGTCGTCACGGAGACCCTTGCATGAGCGCAAAGAAAAAGCTACTCGATGTTGAGCATGTGACGGCTTCCTTCCATATTGGAGGGCTCCTTGGCGGCAATCGCCTGGTGGCCGTCAACAACGTATCGCTCTCGTTGGACGATGACCGGCCCGAGATTTTTACCGTTGCTGGCGAAAGCGGGAGTGGCAAGACAACACTGGCACGTCTGCTGCTGCATGATCTCGACCCGACGGAGGGCACGGTACGCTTTGAGGGCCGCGACCTTGCCGCCCTAAAGTCACGCCGCGACACGATGGAATTTATGCGTAAGGTACAGCCGGTCTTTCAGAATCCCTTCGAGACCTTTAGCCCGCTCGGTCGTGTCGAGGATTATCTCTTTGATACAGCAATTAACTTTGGTCGCGCAGCCAACCGTCGCTCCGCCATTTCCATTGTAGACGATGCACTGCGTCAGGTTGGATTGTCACTTGAAGAGATCAGCCGTCGCTACCCGCACGAGCTTTCTGGCGGGCAGATCCAGCGCGTCGCGGTGGCGCGGGCATTGATTCCTCAGCCCCGCTTGATCCTGGCGGACGAGCCTGTATCAATGGTTGATGCGTCATTACGCATGTCAATCGTCAACGTCTTTCGCAAGTTGCGTGATGAACAGCGCGTCAGCGTAATCTACATCACCCATGATCTCGCCACAGCCTACTACATCAGTGACCGTATCGCCATCATGCTGCGCGGCTATGTGGTGGAGTCTGGCCCTGTGGAGGCTGTACTCGACCGGCCCCTCCACCCCTATACACAACTCTTGCAAGAATCGGTGCCCAAGCCCACCGTCGAGGCGCGCCAGAGTTGGGTCAAGCCGATTGAACTGGGCGCAACCGAGGTCAAAGAATATACCCGCGTTGGCTGTAAGTATGCGGGGCGCTGTCCCCATGTGATGGATATCTGCCGCAAAGCCAACCCGCCTGATGTAGAGGTTGATGGCAGAACCGTCAAGTGCTATCTCTATACAGAGCATAACCCCGTTTCTAAGATCCATCACAACTCAAATCAAACCATGCAGCCAGTTCAGCCCGCTGCACAAGTACCGAATTGAGAGACGGATGAACGACATTACATTGGACGTTAAGCTCGCCAAGACAAAGATCGACCGCAATATCTATGGTCACTTTGCCGAACACCTGGGGCGCTGTATCTATGAGGGGCTGTGGGTGGGCGAGGATTCACCGATTGCGAATGTCAATGGCATTCGTACCGATGTGGTTGAGGCACTGCGCAAGCTCAAGATCCCAGTATTGCGCTGGCCCGGTGGCTGCTTTGCCGATGAGTATCACTGGATGGATGGCATCGGCCCGCGCGACAAACGCCCGACCATGATCAACACGCACTGGGGCGGCGTGGTAGAGAACAACCACTTTGGCACGCATGAGTTTATGGAGCTATGCGCGCAACTCAATTGCGCGCCTTACATCTGTGGCAATGTGGGCAGCGGCACGGTGCAGGAGATGTCGCAATGGGTGGAGTATGTTACTTTTGAGGGCAAAAGCCCAATGGCAGATCTGCGCGCGGCAAACGGCCATCCTGAAGCGTGGAAGCTGCAATACTTTGGCGTGGGTAATGAAAATTGGGGCTGTGGCGGGCGCATGACCGCTGAGTACTACTCAGACCTCTACCGCCGCTATGGTGTCTATGCGCGCAACTATGGCGAGAACAAGCTATATCGCATTGCCTGTGGCGCACGCAACGACGACTATCACTGGACTGAAGTGCTGATGGCGAAGGCCGGGGATGCACGGATGCTCAATGCACCCTACATGGATGGGCTTGCGCTGCACTATTACACATCGGTGCAGCGATTGCCCGACGGCACGCGTGTTGGCTCCGCCACGCAATTTGAAGAGGATCAATGGATTGAGATTATCGCCAAAGGGTTGTTCATGGATGAGTTGGTACGCAAACATTCGACCATCATGGACAAATATGACCCTGACAAAAAGGTGGCGATGATCGTGGATGAATGGGGCACCTGGTATGCTGTGGAGCCGGGGACACACCCGCGCTTCCTCTACCAGCAGAACAGCATACGCGATGCAATTGTAGCGGCGACAACGCTCGACATCTTCAACAAACACGCTGACCGCGTACGCATGGCAAACATTGCCCAGACAGTCAACGTGCTCCAGGCAATGGTACTCACGCAGCATGAGAAAATGCTGCTCACCCCCAGCTATCACGTCTTTGAGATGTACGCTGTGCACCAAGACGCCACGCTGGTTCCCTGTGATGTAGAGAGTGAGCGCTATGAGTACGGCGACTATTGCGTGCCTGCCATCTCCGCCTCCGCATCCATTGACGACAGCGGCAAGCTGCATATCACTCTGAGCAATGCCAACCCACACAAGGATATTGCCGTGAATCTCTTCGTGCGCGGCGTGAAGGGAAGCCAGGTGCAAGGCCGCGTGCTGCAAGGGAAGAGCATGAACGCGCACAATACTTTCGAGAAGCCAAATGAGGTGCAGCCAAAAGCATTCAATGGGGCCGAGTTCAGTGCTGACGGGCTGGAGATAGTCATGCCCAAGATGTCGGTGGTGGCGCTGGAAGTATACTAATCCTCTACAATTTAGTGATTGGCCTTATCCTTCCTTGGAGTTTAGGGCCAATCGCTGTATGCACTTTCAACTTGATTGCTTGATAAGCAATGGGACAGCACAGCCCCACTCGTTGGGGCTTTTTCTGTTTGCCGGAGGCTTTAACCTCCGTCCTACGCGTGACTATTCCTCCTCCAGCCCCTCATCTTCCTCCTCCTCATCTTCATCCTCATCCGCCGCCAGATCCTCGCTCGACGCATAGAAGATCAGCAGCACCGAGCCGTATTCGCGGCGGTCGTATTCCTCTAGGAAGTTGAGTTCTACCGGCTCGTCTTCGCGCGGGTGGATCTGGACGATGACTGCGCCAAAGGGGGCGAGCAGTTCGGGACGTTGATCCACCAGGGTCAACGCCTTGTGCCATAGTCCTTGATATTGCGGAGGTGCGATGTAGATAAGGTCAAAGGGTTCGCCACGGTAGCTTTCAAGGAAGGCGAAGGCGTCACCTTGCGCTACCGTGGCTTGATGCTCGAATTTACAATGCTGCAAGTTGGCCTGGATCGTCTGCACAGCCTTGCGGTTGCGGTCGAGAAAGTGGGCATGGGCGGCTCCGCGGCTAAGAGCTTCGATACCCACCGCACCGGTTCCGCCAAAGAGGTCAAGCACACGCGTCTCCCGAATCCAATCGCCCAGGATACTAAAGAGTGCTTCTTTGGCGCGGTCGGTGATGGGGCGGGTACTATCCCCTGGTACCGACTGTAATCTGTGGCCTCTGGCACTTCCGGCAATAACCCGCATGGCGACTACTCCTAATTCCCTCTCTGCATTCCCTCTCTGCGGCTCTGCGTGCCTCACTGCATCTCCAGATCCCACGTGCCATTATCGAGAATGCGGAAATAGCGGATGCTACCATCCTCGAAACAAGCAAGCAATCGCCCACTTTCAAAGCGTTGCAGCACGGAATATTGGCAGAGCCGTTCTTCGCGCGGCACCGTCCCCAGAATCTCCTGCAGTTCGGGATTGCTACACCAGAGCTTGCCAAAGCCACGGCGAGGCAGTGGTGGCGAATCTTCTATGCCACCCGAGGGATTACACGGGAAGGTTGGATCCTTGCCCTCTTCCCAAGTATCATCATAGGTATCATAGCTGCCATCGGGCAAGAGCACGTAGATCAAATCTTCGTGGCTAAACCAGAGCATAAAGCGGTCGGTTGGCTGGGCATCACCAAATTCGTTGATCGCGATGGGGTCAAAGCGCGCCTCCTCGGTTGCACAGCCCATCGTCTCCTCAAGATTGGGATAGCCCACCAAGTCCAGGTTAGACTCAATCTCACAGCCATCATCTTCCTTTACTTCGAGCGGGGTAAAGCTCGGCGTGGCACCGGGCGTTGAATCCGTCGAGGTGATGACGGGATCTGTGGCGACCGCACTAGGGACGAGAGCAGCTATACCTACCGGCTCACTCACCGCAGCCGTGTCTGCTGGCGTTATTGCCGCGGTAGCACTCGCTGGCGCGCTGGCTGTGGCTAATGGGGAGACGGGTGCTGCGGCAGCCTCGCTAGGCGCGGTTGCGGTCGCTGGTGTGGCCTCTTCTCCACCACACGCCACGAGAAGCAGGCATGTCAACAGCAAGTACAGGCCGTAACGTGTCTTCATCGAAGTACTCATCAAAGTATTTATCAAAGTATTTATCAAAGAAAGCCGCAAAGGAAGGTGTACATGGGTATTGGGTCGAGCGTGCATAACGTTCATAAGCATAGTTTCCTCTTGTGTGCTCTGGGCGAGTCCGGTAGGGCTTCCCTTGGCTGTGATTAGCGATTCGACGCCACCACAACCGGACCCAGTTCAATTGCATAATCGCGTGGACCTGCACTAACCGGCAAACGCTGACCACTCACAGGGTCATAGAGACCCACGGCGATGGTGTAACTGCCGGAGGGTAGATCATCAGGTAACAGCAATCCATAGCGGTCGATAATCTCCTCTCCTGGCTGCCAAGTACTCGTAGGACGCATCCACTGGACAGGCTGACCATCGCGTTGAGCCAATTTATCGTCATTGGCGTTGAGTAGATGGACAAAGACCTGGTAATCGTCTTCCACCGAGCGCAAGCTTTCCCAACGCAGCGCCAACAGCAGTTCGCCACCTGCTGTGGTTTCCGGGGTCAAGGCATAGCCATCCAACCGGATCCAGCCATTGCCAGTGGTGACGCTACCTGCAGCCAAGGCAGGATCGCCAAAGATGGTACCAATGCCAGCCTCTTGCAGCGAACGCTGGGAACTGGTGGCATAGAGCGCCAGCCGCTGACCGGATGGTTCGCTCATACGTGTATCCACAAGCAAAAAGTCATCCCCGCGCAAGGTGCGTTCCCATCCCGACTCGTTGGGCTGCAATTCGTCGGGCAGTACCCAAAGCCGGTCATATTGCTGGCGCAGGGTGGCTAGCCACTCTTCATTATCAGCGTCTAGGTCGCCCTGAGCAAAGAAGCCATAGAGCGGTAAACGTCCATGATAGACATTCATAAAATCCTGTGTGCGCGTCGCTTTCAGCAGGACAATCGCATCGCCTGACCGCTCATCTTGAACTATACGCTCGGCGGCGCGCACGAGTTCCGGGCTAACGAGATTCGTATTGGCATAGAACAATACGCCCACGGTCATCAGCGCGATAAAGACAAAGCTGACGCTGTTGAGCCAACTCGCCCCCGTTTCGCCCGCCTGCTTCCGGCGCAACTGGTAGAGCAACCAACCTGCACCCACCACAACCGCTGCCAAAGGCAAGAGCAAGCCGACCCAATCTACGGCATTCTGTCCACGCCACCAGGCCAGGTGGATATGCTCCGGGCGCAAATAGTCCCATTGTAACAGCAAGGGAGAATATGCTAAGCGTGTAAAGGTTTCTGGTGCAAAGAGTGGCGAAACCGTCTCAGCCAGGTAATCTTGTACCAAGCCAAAGGGAACCAGCAAGCCAAGCCACTGAATCGCCACCGAGAGCAACACCAGCGCCCACACGCCGGTGCGCGCCAATACACCGCCTGCGCCTTGAACAAAGATGCGTTGCAAGATCGGGCCGGTGAGCAGCGCCATGAAGGGGAGGATGGGCACTAAGAAGCGCGGCCCCCAGCTATAGCCCCCATGCCACATATACCACTTGCCATAGATCAGTACATAGAGCAGGCTGATCGCCACGCAAAAGAGAAAGACCGCCCTTGCCTGCCGCCAGAAGAGGCGCGCGCCAGGGATGGCAAGCAGCAGAATAGGGCTATACCAGAACATACCGCGCGAGGGGCCAGCAATCAGCCCGGCGATACCAAACCACCAAAGCGCGTCAAAGCGTTCTGTCTCGACATAGCCGCTGTCCCACACACTGCCATAGCGCGCCCAATTCCACCAGAGCGAAATCAGCCCCACCAAGACAACGGGGATCAAGGCAGTCACCAGCGGTCGCCAGTGGTCCTTGAACAGGCTCCTGACCCCCTCTCCCCAGGAAGTCGGGCGGGACAAGGGCGCTCGATCCGGACGCTCTACGGGTGCGGCGGCAAAAATGGCATAAATCAGCCCCACCACAAAGAGCGGCAGCGTAATCAGGTTGATCACCCGCGCCAGATAAGCCACTCCCCACGCCAAAGTGCCCAGAAGCAGATAACGCTTGCGAGCGGTTTGGCTATAACTGAGCAGCCCATAAAACGCGCCAAAAAGCCCCCAAGCACAAACAGGGTCGCTAAAGAAAGTCTGTGTATAGGGCCAGGCGAGCGTTGCTAGGCCAAAAATCAGCGCGACCGCCACCGCAACCGGACGGCTCCAGCCCAAGCGTCGTCCTGTGCGGAAGAGCAAGCCGCCTGTCCATGCTGTTAGGATCGGGTTGAGCAAGAGCGCAGTCTGCGCCAAGCCGAACGCGGGCCAGAGGCGTGCAATCCAGATCAACGGATAGGCCGCCAGTGCCATCCCCAACCCTTTGCGGCTGTACAAATCGCCATCCGGACCAATATTGCCCTGTTGGTTGCCCATCCAGAGCAATTGGTTGCTATCAAGCTCGCCACGGCGCACCATGCTATCCGTGGTAGCAAACATCGCCAGGCCATCGCTGCTTTGAATGTAGCCAGTATAGGTAAGGAGATAAGAGGCTAGCAGCAAGCCAAAAATCGCAAGGGCAAGTGCGCGATCCTGGCTGTCAATCTCGGGGATGTCGGTGAGTTGGTTGCTCATAGAAATTCATTCATCTGCATTATCTACCAAAACTGGCAGCGCCAAATGGTCAGCCTCGCTGCCATCCGCCAGTTTCAGCGTACTTCGTCCATGTTCGTCATAGAGCCCCACCAACAGTTGATACTCCCCCGCCGGAATGTCAGCAGGCAAGGTCAGCGCATAAGGGTCGCGGATCAATGCACCGGGCGTCCATGTATCAGTCGGTGCCAATCCAGCCACAGGCCAATTGTCTTGCTGTGCCACCAATTCGCCCGTGGGGTCAAACAACTGGGTAAAGACTGTATAGCGTGCATTCACGGGGGATTGTGCATGCCAGTATAGCACCAGTCGCAGTGTGCCACCCACTTGAACTGGGGTCAAAGCAACCTGGTCTAGCACAATCGGCCCACCCGCAGCCGCTGCAACTGCCAATGGCTGCGGTTCAGGTAAGCGTATCATACGTTCAAGACGACAAAGACCCGCCATCCGTTCCTCAAGACGAAAGACACCGGGCTGTTCTACATAGCGATCATGCACTTCCGCCGGACTTTCGCGTGTATAGGGTACATCGGCGCGGCTGACCCACCAGAACTCCTGCCCCTCAATTTCGTTGACACGGCGCAAGGCTTCATCGGCAAAGGCATAGCTAGTGACATAGCCATCCACCACGTAGAACTCGTACTCTTCACGCAGCCAGGGATACAGGTCGCGCCATACCTCCGTCTGTTGGGTCACGAGCAAGGAATTGGGCCAGCCTGCTTCCTGTTCCAGATAGGCAATGGCATCACGACAGGGGTGCTTCGCCAACTGCTGATCCCAATAGGCTGTGGCAACGCGCGGTGAGGCAAACGCCGCGCCGATCAGTGCTACCAGCATCACGCCCCAACTCGCCCCCGCGACCCAACGCCGCAAGGTGGCGGCGCGTGCAGGTGAGGGCCAAATCTGGCTCAAGAATTCGACCATGAGCAAGAGCAGCATAAGCGTGCGGGTGAGTGCAGTTCCCTCCAGGATCCAATGCTCATTCTCCAACATAATGATAAAGAGGTGTGACTCCACCACGTTGACCATACTGAGGAAGATGGTAAGCAGGACACCGCGCAAGGTCGGCAGCAGCAGCGCCAGAAAGGCCAGAATCCAGACCAAAAACTGGGGGCTCCACCCTTTGCTATAGAGAAAAAGCAAAATTATACTGACAGCCGTGAAGGCCAAGAGGGTACGCGTGCGCGTCCAGTCATAGCCGCGGGTG
>CAMPHP010000004.1 GCA_946885925.1 uncultured Litorilinea sp. | reverse complement strand
TGGGCCAGGGCTATCTGATCCCTGCCAACCCGGCCTTTGATGACAAACCGATCTGGCCCGAAGATCCCAAGCTGCAAGCGGTTCGCACAGTCGGTTCGGTGGGCCGTCTCAATGGGTATGCCTTGCCCTCCCCAACGCCAGTGGCTTCAACCATTCAAACCCAAGTGCTGATTCCCAAGATGTTCTCCATTGCCTGTACCGATGGCAATGCTGAAGCTGCGCTTGACGCAACCTTGCAAGCAATCGCTGACATCCAAAACCAAGTTGGCTAGTGCCAAAACTTAGGGGACACAGGGCAATCTGGGCAACGCAGATTCCAGGCAAAGTCTATGCAGAGTCTTTGTTGCCCTATTGACTTGTGTCCCGCTCCCTTGGAGGTATCTGTGGTTAAATTGACGCCTGCCCGCACCTCGCCAGCAGTACACAGTGCTCCCCGCATGCGTTGGCAATGGCTAAACCGTGAGGGGCCGCTTGGCTACCTATTGATCAGCCCTGCAATGCTCTTCCTACTCTTTATGCTTGGCTATCCTTTTGTCATTGCGATCATGCTTAGTCTCTCGGAAAAGCGGCTGGGCGCGCCAGCGACTTTTGTTGGCTTCGAAAACTTCGCAAAGTTATTCGCTTCCCCCCGCTTCTGGCTGACAGTACAGAACACCCTGGTCTATACTGCCGGGGCACTGGTGTTTAAATTTGCGGGAGGATTGGCGCTAGCGCAGTTGCTTAACCGTGACTTTGTGGGAAAGCGCCTTGCCACGGCACTCATTCTGCTACCCTGGATCATCCCAACCGTCTTTAGCACCCTCGCCTGGTGGTGGATGTTAGACCCCGCCAATAGCATCATCAACATTATGTTAAAGCGGTGGGGACTCATTACAAACAATCTGCCATTCCTGGTCGATTCGGCCTGGGCCATGAGTTCGCTCATCTTCCTCAATGTTTGGCGCGGTGTACCTTTCTTTGCCATCACCTTCCTCGCGGCACTACAAACTGTGCCGGAGGAGTTACATGAGGCTGCGAAGATCGATGGGGCCAACGCTTGGCAGCGCTTCTGGCGCATCGCCTTTCCGTTGATTGTTCCAGTCGTGATCATTGTCGTGTTGATCTCTACCATTAGCACGCTTGCCGACTTTGAATTGCCCTATCTGCTTACCAAAGGCGGCCCGCGCGATGCCACGATGGTCTTTGGTCTCTTGAGCTATGACTACGCCCTTGGCCTCGGTCAGCTAGGTCTCGGCTCGGCAATTTCAATCGCCATGCTGCCCTTCTTGGCGGTATTGGTCGTATTTTCACTGCTCGAGGTACGCCGCTCACAGTGAGATGATCACAGTGAGATGATCACAGTCAGATGATCACAGTGAGTTGAGGCTATAGACCACGAGTTTCCTAGCTGTAGATTGATTGAGAGGTGCTTATGAAACAATCACGGCTCCGTCGTTTTTTGGGAATGCTGTTGCTACCCTATCTGCCACTGGTGCTTGTGCTGTTCGTCCTGCTCTTCCCTTTCTATTGGATGATCATGACCTCGTTCAAATCTTTGAGCGAAATCTTTGACTATACGCAAAGCCCACTGTGGGTGAGTGCCCCCACGCTGGACAACTATAGATTTCTCTTTGAAAAAGTCGAATTTGGGCAATGGGCAGTGAACAGCCTTGTCGTCTCTGCTGTCACCACGCTCTTTTCGCTCGCTGTGTCCATTGCCGCTGGTTATGCACTTGCGCGCTTGCGCTTCCGCGGCGTAGCGACAATGGGCCTGATCATCTTCATCACCTACCTGGTTCCTAGAACCGTGATGTTTATCCCGCTGGCCCAGGTGCTGGTTCAGATAGGTTTGCTTGGCGAATTAGGTGCGTTGATTCTCGTTTACCCTACTTTTCTCATTCCCTTTTGCACCTGGCTTCTGACCGGCTTCTTCCGCACGATTCCCGTTGAACCGGAAGAATGTGCCATGATCGATGGCTGTAGCCGTTTAGGCGCGGCGATTCGCATCACGCTGCCAATGGCAGTACCGGGGGTGTTAACGGCAGGAATCTTTGCGTTCACGCTTTCTTGGAATGAATTACTCTACGCCCTCGCCTATGTAGGGGGTGAAGCCAGCAAAACGCTGCCGGTTGGATTGATCAACAACTTGGCGCAGCGCGATTTCTTTAACTGGGGTCCTCTTATGGCAGGTGCCACACTGGGATCAATTCCAGTGATGTTGGTCTATTTCTATTTTATGGATCACTATGTAGCCGGGTTGACCTCCGGCGCGGTGAAGGGATAAGGATCATGCGGGATTGGAGTCATCTGTCTGATGCGCGTGTCATACGTCTAAACGCGACCTTACATCCAAACGACTATGAGTTTTCGCTATACGAGCAATATAATCTGAAGCCGGTCTTTTGTGAGCCATACACACCGGAGGAGATCATCCCGTATGTGCAAGATTGCGATGCGCTCTTTGCCGTGTCGGTCAATCTGCCAACACCTGTCATCGAGAGCTTGAACCGCTGCAAAGTCATCTCTCGGCTCGGCACGGGTACGGACAAAATTGATGTCGCCACGGCAACTAAACGAGGAATTCTTGTCACCAACGTGCCCTACTTTTGCGTCCAAGAGCAGGCCGATCATACGATGATGCTTATATTGGCCCTTGAACGCAAGTTGCCCCAGATGATGGAGTCCATGCGCTGCGGCACGTGGAACCAGGCAAAACGACAATCCGGCGCAACCCGCCGTATGTCAACGCTCACACTGGGCCTGATTGGTTTTGGCAATTCAGCGCGCGAGACAGCAGCACGTGCACGCGGCTTTGGCATGAAGGTCATCGCCACACGCAATAACAAGAATGCATCCACTGCCGAAGCAGACGCATTAGGCGTCAAGATGGTAGACTTCGACACGGTGCTGCGCGAGTCCGACTATGTATCGCTGCATCTACCGCTGAATAAGCAGACCTACCATCTTCTCGACGAGGCAGCTTTACGCAAGATGAAGCCAACTGCCAGACTTATCAACACCTCGCGCGGGGCAATTGTGGATGAGATGGCCTTGGTAAAATTGTTACAGGATCGGGTTATTGCGGGCGCAGGCATCGACACCTACGAACATATTGATGTCTTTGTCCAGGAAGAAAGACCGCCCAACCATCCCTTCTTGGAGCTAGATAATGTAGTCCTAACGCCTCATGCGGCAGGCATGTCAATACAGGCCAAAGAAGATGTAGGGCGCGGCGGTGTTGAAAATGTGGTTTCTATCCTCAGCGGGCATTGGCCGAACCCGGAAAATATCGTGAATCAAGGTGTGATTCCTCGCTTTCCGCTTGCTGAGTATGATCCGTCAATGTTTGAGAAGATGGTTTACACGCACTAGGTATTTGTACTTATCGAAAGGATGTAAACGCGGTTGTCGTCAGAGCAAATCTGGTCAGCAAACAACTGCGTAGCGGTATGATGAAATTCGTCGATCTTTCTCCAGTCCAATCCAGAACACTTGCCAATGAAACCGCCAACCGCCTGCGCGAGGCAATTCGCACGGGCGCATTTCCGCCAGGTACGCGCTTGATCGAGCGCGATCTGGCTGAACGCTTGGGTGTCAGCCGCATTCCGGTGCGCGAGGCAATCCAACAGCTTGTGGAGGAAGGTCTAGTTCAAAAGACTCCACACCGTGGGGCGTTTGTCTATAGTCCTACTCAAAGTGAAATTGAGGAGATTAGCTCGTTACGTGTGCTGCTCGAACGCTTTGTGATCGAAAGGGTAATCGCCAACTGGCGACCAGAACATGAAGCACGGCTGCGACAGATTGTCGCCACCATGCGACAAGCCGCAGCCGCAGATGACATTCAAGCTCTTTACGCACAAGACTATCTCTTTCATAACGCACTCTGGGAAATTGCCGATCATGCGCTGCTTCTAGAGGTAGTTTCCGGTCTGCGTGCGCGCATCAATCGCTTCCTGGGTGAAGCAACGGGGCTATTGCCCGAATCCCAGCGCGATATGCACATCAACTCACATGATTACTTGATTGATATTATTAGTAGGGGTGATGTTGAAGAGGCACAAGCGGAAATCACACGCCATGTCCTCGGTGCAAAGACAAGAATTCTGACCTATTGTGATTTCCCTATCACACCTGAAGAAAATTCGGGTACTTAAAATTCTCTCCACGCCACTGCGTGGGGCCATCATTCAGGAGATTATTGCTTGTGAAACCCACTGTTGTCATTGCGTATACAGGATTTGAGAACATTGATCTTGAAACAAACATTTTGCGCCAGATTGACGCCGAGATCATCCACAGCGGCAACTTGACCTCGCCCGAAGCGTTGGAAGCCGTTAAAGAGGCTGACGCCATCATCGTCACCTTGCAAAGAGTCACCACCGACATTATCAACAGTATGAAGCGCTGCCGCATCATCAGCCGTGCTGGCACTGGCCTCGACACTATTGACATCCCCACCGCTACCGAGCGCGGCATTTGGGTGACCTATGTGCCCGACTACTCGATTGACGAAGTTTCGGCACATGCTATCGCCTTACTCTTGTCGTTGGCCCGCGGCATCCCCAAACTGGTGCAATCCACGCGCGAGGGCGTATGGAATCCGGCAGCATGGGGACCAATCTACCGGCTCAGTGACCAAACCCTGGGGGTACTTGGCTTTGGTCGCATCGGTCAAGCAACCGCGGAGAAAGGGCGTGGCTTAGGGCTGAATGTGATCGCCTATGACCCCTATGCCAATCAAGAAGTAGCAGACCGGCTTGGCGTCCGCATTGTAGATTTGGACACCCTGACGCGCGAGTCTGACTATATCTCCCTCCATTCTCCCTTGATCGACTCGACCCGGCATATCGTCAATGCTGACTTTTTGGAAAAGATGAAGCCGACTGCCTATATCATCAACGCAGCGCGCGGCCCCCTCATTGATGAAGACGCGCTCCTAGAAGCGGTGCGCTCCGGCCAAATTGCGGGGGCAGGGCTTGACGTGCTAGCCGTCGAGCCAATCGCCGCCGACAGCCCGCTGCTCAAGGAAGAACGTATCCTGATCACGCCCCACGCAGCGTGGTACTCTGAGGAAGCCAAGTTGGACATGCGTACGCGTGCCACCGAGGAGGTCGTACGCATCCTCAGCGGCCAACCACCCCGTGCGCCAGCCAATCAAATTCCACAACCACAGCCCAAATAGGCCCTTCTCAACTCTTCATCTCAGCGAACGAAGCGAATGAACTAGGAGTATTGACGATCATGCATCATCCACTCTTTGACCTGGACGGACGTGTTGCCCTGGTTTCTGGCGCAGCCAGCGGTATGGGCCGTCAGATGGCGATTGCTTTCGCCGAGGTCGGGGCTGATTTAGTGCTAGCCGATATTAACAGCGAAGGAATGCAGGATACGGCCCACCAGATCGAGAAGTTGGGCCGTCGTGCCGTGCCGGTTACCTGTGATGTCTCTAGTGTCGAACAGGTTCGAGCCATGTATGCCCTAGTCGACCGAGAGTATGGTCGCATTGATGTGGTCGGCAACGTCGCTGGGGAGGGCCTGCCGAGTGTCCCGCTGGAAGTAAGCGAAGAGGCTATTGTCAAGACGCTACAGAATTTGGTCGTGGGGCGCTACTTCTCTTGTCAGGAAGCAGGCAAGCGCATGCTGAAGCAGGGCAAAGGCAGCATCATCAATATCGTGTCGATTGGTGGCATTACCGCATTGGGACGCAGCCACGTCGGCTATGGCATGGCGATGGGTGCGGTTGCCCAGATGACACGGGACTTGAGCACAGAATGGGCTAGTAGTGGCGTGCGTGTCAACGCCATCGTCTGCGCCCAGATTACCAACAAGGGGCTTGAAAAACGGATGGCAGAGGATCCCAATCTGGCGGCGAGTTTCCTCCGCGGCTTGCCCATCGGGCGGTTGGGAAAACCCGAAGAGATTAAAGGGTTGGCGATCTTTCTCGCTTCGGATGCTTCGTCGTTCGTTACAGGTGCGCTGGTTCCACTAGATGGTGGCAACCTCGCCAAAAACGCCGGTGGCTCACATCCAGGGATGCCAGGGGCAACCAAGGAATAGCTACCTCTAGTTATCGTCATTCCGACGAGTGCGCGAGGAGGAATCCCCTTCTGGTGACATTGGCACATCAAAAGGGGGATTCCTCCCGCTGGTGGGCTGGGGTACCCTCTGGGCCTCCGCCCAGGGTGCGGAATGACATATAAATAACCAGAAACAGCCAACTAAAGCGGAATGCCCCACTCGAAATCGGGGAAGATGTCCGGGTCGCCACTTGGCTGGATCACCATCATCTTTTCACACTTGCCAGTGGCAGCTTCAGAGTAAGCGCCCGTTTCGATGCAGATGACCATCCCGGCTTGCAGCACCGTCTCATCGGATGGCACAAACCACGGTGCTTCATTGACGGTCGTGCCGATGCCATGACCCGCATAATGACCAAGTTTCAACCCATAGGCGTCATAGGCATCCCGTACAGCGGCAAAGAGTGCGTTGGCCTTCTTCCCAGGTCGCGCCATCTTGACGCCAGCATAGAAAGATTCGCGGGCGGCCCTGGCATATTTCTTTTGCAACGCAGTTGGCTCGGCACCGACAATCATGGTGTTCGCCATATCTGCCCAGTAACCATTGATGCGCGGGCTGATGTCCAACTCAGCAACATCACCAGGCTGCGAAACATAATCGACCGGCCCACCGGGGGAGACACTTTTGTTGCGCGAACCACAGACGACTTCGCCGCTGACAAAAAGCTTGCCTCCCACAGTTTCGTGCATGGCCTTGGTGATTGCGGCCCACAACTCAAATTCGCTCTTGCCCGCCTGCCGGGTCAGTTCCATCAACGTCTTGTGCGCGACATTTACAACCTCGGCAGAATGCTTTAACAGTGTGATCTCACGCTCGGTCTTCACGATGCGGGCGCGGGCAAGGGCGCTGCTGGCGTCCACCAATTCAACATTGGGCAAGGCAGCTTGGAGAACGCGAAAGGCCACCAGCGGAAGGGTTCGCTCTTCAACAGCTAGCTTGACTTTCCCTTGGCCTATTGCTTGGTCGAGAATCTGGCGCAAGGCAGCAATAAAATTCTCACGTGCGACTTGGGGAGCGAAAGGTTCAAACACCTCCAAAATGCCAAAGTCAATCACTTCGTCAAAGGTGCTCTGCTGGCGAGCTCCCTCCGCATAATAGCGGTTCGCCATCAGCAAGGTGGTTGGTTCGTTGACACCAAAAAGTGCCATCACCGGGCCATAGTTAAGCTGGGCAAGCGGGCCATATTCAACGGGTACTTCATAATGACTTACGTAGGTAACATTTTCCGGTGTCGTCAATAGCGCCCAATCAGCGCCAATAGCCTGCAATTCTGCACGCGCACGCGCCAACTCCTGGTTGGTCATATGACTCTTCCTTCTTGCGGACTTTTTCTTGCCGGTCGTTGATTGAAGTTCATTTGCTGATCAGTAGGTGGTGCGATGAACTATATCCACAAATTTACGAGAGCACAATAAGCAGAAAGAGATAGAGATGTCTTCTGAACGATTTTTAGTGACAGGTGCGTATGGGTGTCTTGGTTCTTGGACAGTCAAACTGCTCGTGGACGAAGGCGTGCCCGTCTTCACCTACGATCTGCCAGGTAATCCACACCGCCTCCACTTGATTATGGATGATGACACACTTGCCAAAGTGACCCAAATCCCAGGCGATATTACCGATTTTGACCTCTTTGAGCGTGCCGTAGTAGACAATGGCATCACCCATATCGTCCATCTTGCCGCCCTACAAGTCCCCTTTGTGCGCGCCAATCCCGTGTTGGGGATGCGCGTCAATGCCGTAGGTCACACCATTGTGCTCGAAACCGCGCGCCGTCACACAGACCAAGTACAAGGATTGTCTTATGCTAGTTCAGCGGCAGTCTATGGCCCAGCGTCAGACTATCCATCTGGCCCTCTCGCCCATGATGCGCCGCACCATCCAACCACCCTCTATGGTGTTACCAAACAAGCCAATGAAGGAACCTCGCGCATTTATTGGGAAGAGAATGGCGTGTACAGCATAGGGCTGCGCCCCTATATCGTCTATGGCCCAGGTCGTGACCAGGGCATGACCTCGACGCCGACCAAAGCCATGTTGGCAGCCGCCATTGGCTGTCCCTATCACATCAGCTTTGGCGGCGCGGCGGTCTATCACCATGCCGAAGATGTGGCAGCGACCTTTATCCGTGCGGCGCGCACGCGGATCGAAGGCGCGCCAGTCTACAATCTGGGTGGCACGACTGCCCACATGAGCGAGATTGTTGCCGCCATCAATGCAGCAGTGCCAGAGATGGCAGGCCAGATCACCTTTGAGCCTACGCAAACGGCCAGCCCGGCGGAAATTGATGATAGCGCACTCAATACAGCCCTGGGTCAAATTGAATGGCGACCACTCAATGAGGGTGTGAGCCAAACTGTCGAGCACCTGCGCGCGGCTGCTAAGGCCAACAAAGTGGATGTTGATAGAGTTCTGGCTTGAGATCCCTAGCTTGAGATTCATAGTATGCAATGGCAAAACGAAAGCTTGCCGTAGAAATGGAAGAGAGTAATGGACACTGTGACCAATGAGACGACCACTGGCGAGACAAGCGAGAATCTAGACAAGGAAACCTACCTTGACCTGTACCGTGACCTGCTCCTAATCCGGCGCACAGAAGAACAACTGGCGAAATCCTATTCAGCGGGTCTCATTCACGGAGCTTGCCATACTTACGTCGGGGAAGAAGCGGTTGCGACAGGTGTCTGCGCCCATCTACGCCCCGATGATGCCGTCTTCAGCACCCACCGCGGCCACGGTCACGCGCTAGCCAAAGGCGTGCCCCCGCGTGAAGTCATTGCGGAACTTTATGGCCGCGCCACTGGCTGCTCACGCGGGCGCGGTGGCAGTATGCACCTGTTTTCACCAGAAGTTGGCATGATGGGAACGAGCGGCATTGTTGGCCCGACCATTCTCCAAGCAGTAGGCGCGGGCTATTCATTCAGTCTGCTCAAGACGGATCGCGTGGGTGTCGTCTTTTTTGGCGATGGCGCGGTAAACAATGGAGCCTTTCACGAGGGCATCAACCTCGCTACCATCTGGAAACTGCCCGTACTCTTTGTCTGTGAAAACAATATGTACGCAACCGAAGTGCCCTTTGCTTATTCATCGGGTAATCCCAATGTGGGAGATCGAGGGCCAGCCTATGGATTGCCTAGCGTGATTGTGGATGGCAATGATGTTCTCGCTGTCTTTGTAGCAGCGGGCGAAGCGGTGCGCCGCGCCCGTGCTGGCGAAGGGCCGACGCTGATCGAGTGCAAGACCTATCGTACCCGCGCCCATTCCGAAGGGATGCGCGACGCTGGCTATCGCACCCAAGAAGAGATTGACGCCTGGAAAGCCCGCGACCCGATTTCGACCTATCGCGCCCATCTGCTTGCGCGTGATCTAGCCGCAGAGGATGATCTACAAGAGATCGAATCAGACATCCAGGCCATTGTCGAACATGCGGCGGAATTCGCCTACAACAGCCCGTGGCCCGACCCGTCTACCGCAACAGACCATATTTACAGCGAGATCTCTAGTGAGGTGCAACATGCGTGAAATCAGCTTTATGGAAGCCACACGCGAGGCGTTGGATGCGGCTATGGCAAAAGACCCAACCATTTTTGTCGTTGGCGAAGGCATTGGCAAACGGGGTGGCAATTTCACCACAACCTTGGGTCTCTATGACAAATATGGCCCAGAGCGGCTGCGTGATACGCCCATCAGCGAGCGCGGCTTTGTCGGCATGTGTACTGGCGCGGCGATGACCGGCACGCGGCCGATTGTAGATTTCATGTTCCTGGACTTCATCCTGGATGCGATGGGTGAACTGATCAACCAGGTCAGCAAAATCCAGTACATGAGCAGCGGTCGCCTGAAGATGCCCCTGCTACTGCGTGGCTGTATTGGCGTTGGCGGTGCTGCGGCGACTCACCACTCCGGCAACTACTACCCCATCTTTGCTCATATTCCCGGCTTCCGCGTGGTAGTGCCTTCCACACCCTATGATGCCAAGGGACTCTTTACAACCGCACTGCAAAGTGATGATCCGGTGCTCTTTTTGGAACACAAGACGCTCATCTTTAACAAAGGCCCAGTACCCGAAGAAGAGTACACGATTCCCTTTGGCAAAGCGCGCATTGCTGCCGAGGGCGATGCTGCCACAGTAGTCGCCATTAGCTCTATGGTGGACAAGACCCTGGCTGCCTGTGCCAAGTTGAGCAAGGAGGGCATCGCCATCGAGGTCATTGATCCGCGCACCTTGGCTCCCCTGGACATTGATACAGTGCTAGAGTCTGTCCACAAGACCGGGCGATTGCTTATTGTGGACGAGACATTCCAGCCCTGCGGCATCGGGGCCGAAGTTGCCGCCCAGGTCATGGCAAAAGGCTTTGATGACCTGGATGCGCCGATTATGCGCCTCAACGGTCTGCATACCCCCACTCCCTATAGCCCACCGCTGGAGTCGGCCATTGTGCCAAACAAAGATACCATCGAACAAGCGCTACGTGATCTGCTGGCAGAGTGACACAAACCATTCCGCATGGACAAATCGTAACCCAATAGCAACAAGGAATCACGTTATGGCAATTGAAATGGAATAAGGAACCACCTTATGGCAATTGAAATTGTCATGCCCCGCTTGGGCTGGACCATGCAAGAAGGCATCTTTGGCGAATGGCTCAAACAGGATGGCGAGGAAGTGAAATCGGGCGACCTGCTGTTCACCGTCGAGAGCGACAAGGCGACCCAGGAGGTCGAGAACTTCGATAACGGTATCCTGCGCATCCCGCCCGACGGACCCAAAAGCGGGGATGTCATACCCGTGGGTGGACGCTTGGGCTATATCGTTCAACCAGGTGAAGCTGTCCCCTTTGAGACTGAACAACTATCTCAGACAAAACAGCATTCGCCAGAGGCAGCACCTGCGCCATCTTCGCAAGCAAGCCGCGCCGGACAATCTCCAACGCGCGCAGTCGCGGAGAAGGATGGGGATCGTATGCCCGCCATCAGCCCGCGCGCACGTCGCGTTGCCGCCGAGTTGGGGGTGGAGTGGACACAGCTTGTAGGCAGCGGGCGCACCGGGCGCATTGTCGAGCGCGACATACGCGTCGCATACGAGCAGCAAAGCGCTGCACAAGTGCCAGCCGTACCAGAGACCAGAATCGCGGCCAAAGTCTCACCCGTTGCCCAGCGCATGGCTCAGGCAACAGGAGTGGATCTTGCCGAAGTTGCCGCGCAAAAGCCAGGCCAACGCATCCAACGGCAAGATATAGAAGCCGCTATCGCAGCCCGCGCCGAGGCACCCGCCACAGCCCTCCAGGATGCCGGTGGGGAAACCATACCCGTGAGCCGCGTGCGCAGCCTTATCGCCCAGCGCATGACCGAGAGCGCCCACACCACAGCGGCAGTCACCCTCACCACCGAGGCAGATGCCACTGAGTTTGTGGCACTACGTGAACAACTCAAGGCCAGCCATGCCCCGCGCAACTTGCTTGTGCCCTCGTACAACGACTTGCTCATCAAGCTGACCAGTGTGGCGCTGCAAGAATATCCCCTGCTCAATGCATCCTGGCGCGGCCAAGAAATCTTCATCCCGGCGAACGTCAACATTGGGCTAGCGGTGGACACCGAGGAAGGGCTGGTCGTCCCCGTTGTCCGTGCCGTCGAGAGCAAGAGCGTGCGCCAGATTGCCGCGGAAACACGCAGCCTGATTGACAAAGTACAAGCGCACAAAATCAGTTCGGAAGAACTGCAAAACGGCACCTTCACCATCACCAATCTGGGCGCGTATCACATTGACGCTTTCACCCCCATCATCAACCCGCCGCAGTGTGCAATCTTGGGTGTGGGGCGAATCGTCAAGAAACCCGCCGTGTACAATGATGAAGTCGTGCCACGTCACAGAGTAACGCTCAGCCTCACCTTTGATCATCGCATTGTCGATGGCGGACCCGCCGCGCGCTTCCTCAACACCATCCGCACTTACATCGAAGAACCTGCACTCTGGCTCGTGGCATAACCATCTCGGCCTTCCAACAAACCTATCGAGCTCTCCTTCCTCGGAGCTTAAAGCTCCGAGGAAGGAGAGCTTACAGTTTTCTCACGACCGCAAGCTACTTTGCCAGCTCCTGCAGCAAGGCCAGGCTCTCATCAATCACAGCCTGGGCAGCCTCCGGCCTAAAGGGCGTAACATCCACCTCATAGCCACCCACTGGATAAGCATGAGCCACCGGGATATAGGAACCACCGACATTTGAGTAACCAGAGAAGAGCGTATGCGGGAAGGGTGAGCCACCTTTCACAGCCAGCCCGATTTCTACAAAGGGTTCACCAGGCATACCGATGATAGCAATATCATTGATACGGACCCCATGAATCTCCAACTCAATAGCCTCTTTGCCACCATAGATACGAGATCGCTCGGCACGCATCCGTGAACGCTTGGCTTGCATACCTGCCCAGCGCACATCTGCCTCACTCCCCTCTTTGCGAAGCCGCTGCAATTCGTTGGCATAGTGCTTTGCTTCGGCATCGGCAACCTCAAAGGGTGGGAACTCCTTCAGCGGCATCTTGACCGTCCTGTTTGCCACACGCAAGGTCACATCTTCGTCAGGCGCTGTGACATACTCAAAGACACCCAATGGTGCGCCGGACTCAAGCGTATGCAGATAGCGATCCTGCTTAGGCGCTGTTTGCAGTTCAAGCGCAACGCTCACTGCCGCATAGCCAAGTTGTGTACCCAATTTGCGATAGACCGGCAGTGGCTCGCGACTTGTACAGCCATCCACCGGGCCAACATCCCCGGTTGCTCCCTGTAAGAAGAGACACTTGGCTCCTGTGGCTTCTTCGACCACTCGCTTTACCACGCCCGGATAATCCGGCGTAATCAGATCATTGTAAGGCCCCACGATAATCGGATGGCAGGCGTAGTTGACGATGACAGCCAAGGGTTGCTCATTCAGATCGTCAATCCGTACCACCTTCACTTCATGATCAACCGGCCCTTCCCAGTTGTGACCCACCACCACGGTCTTTTCCGGTGTGACAAAACGACGGTTGACCGCAATTGTGCTGCGCCCGGAGCCAGCAGCGATGCGCGCAGGCTGGAGATGAAGAGTGGCTTCCCAGGCTACACCTGCCACCTTGGCGACCAAGCTCTCCAGATAGCCCGCAATTAATTCAGCGCCACCAGAGACCCATCCGCCCGAACTACTTGTGCTAGGGCCAGAATGCGTATGCGTATAGGCCAAACGAATATTGCCGACCGCAAGCCCAGTACGGTCAGCAACGGCTTGGCGGACCTTTGTTGCATTCTCTGGTCGCAAGCCGCTAATATCCAGATCGATGAGCAGGGTAGTTGTATTCCCATCACTGAGCGCCAGCGCAGTCGCCCACATCGGCAGATCGACCCCTTGTGCCCGTTCATGCGCCTGCGCTCCCCAATTTGCATGGGCAATTCCCACGGGGGGCGTAATATCGGCACGGGCAACGCCTGCATGGAGTTGCCCGGTTTGAAGTTGAGATGACATGGCAAGCTCACTCTCTATTCTGGGTGATGCACTTGTCGAATAGGCTTAGATTATGCAGCGACTGTCCGTAGGATCGCCGGAGGAATGCCCTCCTTGGCTTTTACGGGGCGATAATCGGGCACAGGAACCGGCGCGCCTGCGTTTGCCTTGGATACCACCGCCATGATCCCCGGCACACAATAGTCGAGTGCGTGGTATACATCAATCGGGGATGAAAGCCCTTGTAACAATGCCTTGGCGAAGGCTTCCATCATCCAGTAATCAGCACCAAAATGGCCCGATGTACGCGCGGCTTCCGGGCCATTCAGCCGGTCGGGAATATACTGCTCGGCAAAATCACGCAAGGGATGCCATTCAGCAATCGGTTTGCCCAGGCTGCGCGCGCTGGAATAGGAAGGCTCATGGGCATCATCCAGCCAGATCTTAGGCTCGTCTCCCAGGCCGCGCTTGCCTTCATAAGCGCCCTTGTTCCCTTGTACCGAGTAATAGGCCATATTGTGGGGCCGCGGCGAATTGCCATCAAGCCGCACCTTAAAAACTGCGCCTTTATCCGTTTTCATCGTCATCAACGTTCCCCCAACGCCGCCATCAGGTTCAAGACAAGAAACTGTGGCAACGCGATCCCCGGTGATGTAAAGAATCGGCCCGAGGCTGTGGGTGCAATAGAGCCCGCCGCGCAGATTGGGCTGCCCGCGCCACGTTTTGCTGCCATCACGCTCCACCCGCAGATCGCGCGTATCGTGGATATACTCGCCTTCGGCAAAGTGAATATGACCAAAGCGGCCATCATCCACCATGCGCTTTATCAGTTCAATGTCATTGATAAAGCGGTAATTTTCGGCGAGCATATAGAAGCCTCCGGTGCGCTCCACCGCTGCCGCTAATGCCGCCGCCTCCGTCAAGCTATTCACGGGGGTCACTTCAGAGAGAACCGGAATTCCAGCCTCTAAACAGGCAACCGCCTGTTCCGTATGCTGGTAAACTGGTGTGGCGATGACCACGGCATCAATGCCAGAGCGCAAAAAAGCGTCAAAGTCGGTAAATGCCTTGGCACTTCGCATCTTTGAAGCGCCGAATTCAACATGCTCCGCAATAATGCCACAAACAGAGACCGTATCCATCAACTCGGTCTGTTCAGCCAAAACACCCAAGTAAGTGCCACGGCTGGAACCGACACCAGTAGGGCCAGCCCCACAGCCAAGGACACCAATTCGTAACTTCTTCATGGATCACTTTTCCCCAAAATTTTGTTTGTCAGTTGCTCGCAACGAAAAGACTTCTATTCCTTGTAACCCATCTCGGCCCAGATCCCGCGTGCATGGGCTAGGCCCTCTGTGGATGGCCTCACATCCCCAAGAATGCTTGACAAGGGTTGGCCTGGCCCATGCGCCGCTGGGTTGGGTGACCAGTGATCATTGGCAAAGGCTTGACGCGCAACCGCGTCACGGAAATCAGGCACATCGACCGGAGCGGAATCGGCCAAGGCGGAACGATAGGCAAGGACACCCACCGCCGACATCGTGACCCCACGATAAACATCCAAATAGGGTTGCTGGCCTGTGCGAATGGCGTTGGCAAAGTGATAATTCATAAAGAAATCGCCACCACCATGTCCCGCTTGAAGTGCTTCGGCCTGATGCTCAGGGAAGTCGGGCAAGTAGAGTTCTTCGACTGGTGCGCCATCTGGCTTTTCCCACGGCTCGCGGCGCACACGCAACATCTGTTGGTTGACCCAACGCGCATTTTCCATCTAGCCAAGGTTGCCGTGAATCCGCACCCAATTGCCATGACCCCGCAGCCCCCCGTGCAGACTTTTCACCACCGCGCCATTGTCCATCCGCACAGCGATCATGGCGGCAGTATCTCCTCGGCGCGCAGTTTGGCGGCGATTTTGGTCGTCGTAATCATAGGGAACGACAAACCCGTTGACTTTCTTGGGCCAAGTGTCGGTAATGTACATCACCGGAGCGAGGGAATGGGTGCAGTAGTAAGTTGCAGGAATCCAATTTCGCCAATGGTTATATCCTGGTGAAATACGGTTGGAATCATCAGCCTGCATGGGGTGTACATATTCGCCTTCGCCATACCGGAATTCCCCGATATCCCCCGCCTGATAGCGGCGGCGCATCTCCTGGTTATAGACCATGTAGGGGTAGTTCTCAGCGAACATGTAGATTTTGCCACTTCGCTCCACCGCTTCAACCAGTGCAACTCCTTGCGCCAGTGTCAGACAAGCGGACGTTTCCGACATGACATGCTTGCCAGCTTCCAACGCCTGGATAGCAAAGGGCGCGTGTTCATGAAAGTAGTTGGCAAGGATCACAGCATCCATATCATGCTCTAAAAACTTGGCATAATCCGTGTAAGCTGCCACGCCAAGTTCATTTGCCACTTTCGTGAGCTTTTCTTCCCACGTATCGCAGAGCGCAACCAACTCCATGCCGACCAGCGCACCTGCGCCACGCGCAAAACGGGAGCCGCGGCCAACCCCAATGACACCCACGCGAATCACTGACTGCCCTTGTGTCATGATTCATTCGACTTTCTAGGTTTAGGATTTTCTAGATACAAGATTAGACAAATTGGAAATATGTCGAGGTCTATAATGCAAGCGGTGACTGCCACCTCTGCGGCGGCAGTCACCGTTTAGCCAAGAGTACAACAAATTAAGCTTGTTTCTTCGGCTCGACGTAAACCCGTTCTGTGTTCCAAAATTCGGGTGCGAAGGAAGCTTCCGGTTCAAGCCAGGCTGGATTGGCTGCCAACCATGCGCTTTGCTGCGTCTGGATCTCCTCCATACGCTTTTCACCGCCCGCTGCATACCAACGATCCCAGAATTCAGCGAGACCCTGCGTTACTGGCAACTCACCCTTGACGATCTTGGTCACATACTCTTCACGAATCGCGTTCAATTCGGTTTCAAAGACTGCCGATTCGGTGAAGAGATAGGGGCACCAGTGATCTACCTGTGTGATGGCAGGGTATTCCCCTTGCTCAGGCACATGCGCCTCTTTGCGCGTGTGCAATGTCTTGCGCACGCGTGTAATGTAGTTGACATCCTTTGGCTCTTTGCCTGGTTGTGTTGGCAGGAAAGCTTGGCGGTTGTTGAACTCAGTCGTCCACGTCGTGGAGCGCATACCAGAATACTCACGGTTTGGTGGTTGCTGGCGCAAATCCTCGATCCAGCCACCTTCACCCCACTTCCAGTGCGTACCCTCAATCCCAAAGCGGGAGGTGATGTAATTGTCAAACGACTTGTTTTCCCAATCCGCTAGCGCCACAATCGCTTCGGGAGCTTGCGCCCAGCTACAAACGACAATACCGCGTTCGATTGCTCCTGCTGCTTGCACACGTCCTGTATTGGGTTTGTCTTTTAGCGCCAGAGGTGGGAAGATCTGCACCCAATCCTGCGTGGGATCAGCGACCTCCACCGTCTGTGCCAGCGTGCCATTAGTCAAACCATGACCTGCTACCAGACAGCCGATAATGCCAGAAGTAGCAGCGTCGTAGACCTGATCGTAGGACCAAGTCGTATACTCTGGGTTAAGCAAGCCCTTGGCATACAGGCGGCTTAGATAATCGAAACGCCCTTCGCGCAGGCTACTTCCAAAGAGCGGTTCGATATTCTCTCCCGCCTCGATCATCTTCAGTTGCTCTTCTGGCTCTGGAGCCCACTGCCCGGCAAAGACAGCGTTGGACATCCAAAGCGGGTTCTCCAGAGAAATTGGAATTGTTACATCACCCCCCAGGTTCTTGCTCTTGAAGAGTTCCAAGACCTCTTCCAATTCTTCCAGCGTGGTTGGGATATCACGGTCAATGCGATCCAGCCAATCACGGCGAATATGCACATAGTCAATATCATGCGGCGTGATACGCATAGCGGGGATCGACATGTACTTGTCCCCTCCGCCCATGAAGAAGCGCCAACCCACTTCGGGGAAGGCCGGAATCAAATTCTTACCATACTCCTTAACCACTTCATCAATATCACGAATCAAGCCAGGCGTGCCGATCCAACGCAACACGGCATTGTGGTGGCGCTGGAGACCGTCAACTGCTTGCGTCTGGAGACGCACCTCCATCAAAGCGTCAATGTCCGCCCAAGTTGCCGATTCATAGCGAATATCCACGTTGATGCCATATTCGTTGCGTAAAACTTCTTCCTGCAATTGCTTTACCAGATCATCCTGTGGCCCCGGCGCGGCAAACCCACCCGTCATATAGCGAAAAACCGCGGCTTTGTCCGCATACTTAACGGCAGGTGCACCAGCAGGGCCAGGTGCCGCAGGTGCAGCCGGCGCACCACCCGGCCCACAGCCAGAAAGGATACCTGCAGCACCTAGGCCCGCCGCACCCTTTAGGAAATCACGCCGGTTAAATTTACCGAACGTACTCATTTTGTTCTCTCCTTTGTTGTGTCAACCAATAGAAAGGGTCAAAACTCACAAGCAATTCCCTGTGCGATACATGTCAAACTAGCAACCAAATGTGTCAGGAACGGGTAGCGGACTCCTTATTAGCTGTGAAGAAGGCAACAGCAAAGCTTGTGGGCT
>CAMPHP010000003.1 GCA_946885925.1 uncultured Litorilinea sp. | reverse complement strand
CATTCACAGCATAATCTCTCACAACACGGTCGCGCCAGCAGCGGACTACTCCAGCCCGCCACGCTCATTGACAAAGGCCATAACTTCCTCATAGGTCGGCATAAAGTTAGCGCAGCCATGCTTGGTCACAACAATTGCACCACAGGCATTGCCCAAACGCGCCGACTTGCGCCAGCCCCAGCCATTGATATAACCATAGAGGAATCCTGCGCCAAAAGCATCGCCCGCGCCCAAGATATTGTAAATCTCCACAGGATAGCCCGGTGCATCGATGACCTCACCGGATGCTAAGTGGATGCGCGCCCCGCGTGAACCCACCTTCTCGACAACGGCCTTAGGGCCATGGCTGAGAATATTGGCAATCGCTCGTTCTGTGTCGCCACTGACCTTTGTGTCCGAAACCTGAGAATGCGTCAACTGCATCTGTGCTGGGTCGGTCAGCATCGAGGCATTAATCTCATCCTCCGTGCCAATCACAATATCCACCAGCGGCAGCACCGAACGCACCACTACGCCAAAGGCACGCGGATCATGCCATTGGTCAGGACGGAAATCCACATCGAAAACAACCTCGGTTCCAGCCTGATGCGCCACCTCTGCCGCAAACATGGTAGCGCTACGACTTGGTTCCTTACTCAAGTTCGTACCAGCGAATTGGAGCACCTTGGCATCCGCAACAGGTGACACCAATACATCGTCAATGGTGAGTTCAATATCAGCGCAATTGTCGCGGTAATAGACCAAAGGGAATTTGTCAGGCGGCTCAATCCCCAATACTACTGCGCTGGTACGATGACCTGGCTTGCGCGGGCTGAATTGGGTATCTACTCCCTCTTTGTTGAGGAAGTGCAGAATAAAATCGCCAACCGGGTCTACACCCAAGCCCGTAAGCACTGCGGTTTTCAATCCTAGCCGCCGCCCGCCTACGCTGATATTGGTCGGTGATCCGCCGACATAGGCGGCAAAACTCGTGATCTCTACAAAAGGCGCACCCACATCGTTGCTATATAAGTCTATCGACGACCGCCCCATGTGGAGCGAATCATAGGTGCGTGTGCTGCGGTCACTCATACCCAATTCTGCTTTCTAAGTGGTTATTGTTTCAAACTGCATATTGAAATTAATAAAGGGGCAAACGCGGGTCAACCCCGCGATAGCTCTCTTTGACCCATGCATAGCGGGGGTCATCTTGATTGGCGAGACTTTGTGCGCTCCCTGCCAATACGTTGAGGTAATAGGTAGTGTAGCCCGGTGCGCTGGTCACTGGATGGTAGCCTTCCGGAACCAGCACAGCGCAATTATGCTGGGCACGAATCAACGCGTCAATCGGATAGCCTGCCTTTTGCAGCGGCGAATCTTGGTCAGTATAGATCCACTGATAGGCAAATCCCTCCGGTTTGTCCATCTGATAAAAGTAGACCTCTTCGAGATCAGCCTCAATCACATGCCCCTGAGCATCCTCACGATGCACATCGTGTTTATGCCCTGGATAACTACTCCAATTGCCACTAGGCGTATAGACCTCGACCAACACCAAACGATGAACCGGCGACCCTGGCGGCAACAGGTCGTTGATTTGGCGAGAGACATTATCGCCACCCCGTATCGAAATCGGGACATCCTCAGGTTGGATTAACCAGGGTGCGTGCTCTTCATCACTGGGTACCCAGGTGACAACAAAATCACCAGCTTCCTCAGCGGTTACGGTGAAGCTGGTATGCGGGGGCAGATAGAGCGCATGGGCTGCGCCTTCAAAAACATTTCGACGTCCGCCGATACCTTGCCACTTTCCGCGGTTCGAGGCAACCGAATAGCGCCCGCTCAGATTGACCAACGCCAGCTCGTTCTCGCCTGTCTGCCAAGACCAAGCTTGCCCGTCTGCCAAATGACGTACTTGAAAAGAAATATAGTCCCAGCCAGCTGCTTCGGGTGTAATGGAAAGAATCAAATCAGGGTCTTGGGGATCACCTTGAGGACGCACCAAAAGATTCTCTGGCGTATATTGCCTGGGTTGGGCCATCTTCCAGTATCGCTTTCTCGTTTGGAGGCGTTGGCTTGTGCAACTTGTGCCAGCAACCGGCGCGGCAGCTACAGCCGTTCTCGCCCTGGGGAACTCATACCAACTATCAGGTTGGGAGCGAACTATCTCGCTGAGGGATTATCTCTTTGGGCAATCTAGCATAGGCCCGCGCCCCTGTCAATTGTCACCCAAATCAACCGCCATCACGCGCCCAGATCGCCTTCGAGCCGGAGACACCTTGGGCTTATTGTAGAATTGACACGGGGCGGCTCCAATGCTATACTGCCTCCGCTTGATCAGGGACGCGACACTTGGAGCGCGCCCCACGACAGATGAAACAGCATGATGATTACATATCAAGAAAACACAGGGACTGAGAATCAGTCTGACCCGGATAGTAGTAGCGTGCCCATCGTCTATACCTACCTAGCAGAAGGTAAGACCTTGGGCCGGCCCTCTATCCGCAACCAACAACGCGGTGCAAACCGCCTATATCCTGCCCGCAACGGAGCTGTGCCAACAGCATCCGCCAGGGTGTATGCCGGTGGATGCAAGCTCGGAGAGGGCAGTCGGCAGCACCGTTGGGCGAGGAGTTGGTCTACTCCATGTCTGCATACGGCTATGCACCTATAGCCTGCGCGGTTAGGAACACGACCAGCCTCCTGGTCTAGCCTAGCCGCATTCTTCTGTTCACTTCTTCACGGTTTACCCATCCACAATTCCATCGGCATCACCCATCCTCGGTGTACTCAGCTTATTTGGGCAGAGTGACCGTAGGGCCATCTTTTGGCGCGCTCTGCTTGCTTGCAGCCGCGTTCCAGCTTATGACTGGAACGCTCGAAACCGGATCCTGTTTCGCCATTGCGAAAGGAGGCTGTGCTATGGTTGATCCAATCAAGATGGAAGATGCGATGGAGCAAATCGAGCTTTTGCTCCAAGCTGGAGATTTCGATGGCGCTGTCGAATATCTGCGCTCCCTCCACCCTGCCGATGGGGCAGAGATGCTCTCTACCCTCGAACGAGAAGACCAAGCCGAGATCGTGACTCGTCTAGAGCCAGACGAATTGGCCGAAGTCTTTGAGCAAATGGATGGTGATGAGGTTGCCGAGCTAGGTCAACATCTCGACGTCGGCTCCCTTGCCGAGGTCCTTGACGAGATGGAGCCAGACGTGGCAGCTGACGTACTGGGGGAGATGGAGCCAGAGGAAGCGACTGCCGTGCTAGAGCAGATGGACGAAGCCGAAACAGTGGCTCCCCTGCTTGCCTATCCCGAAGATACCGCGGGCGGCATCATGAATCTGCCACCCGCTTCGCTACGCCGTTATATGACGGTGGCCGAAGCGTTCCAGTTTATTAAAAGTCATTATGATGACGCCAACCAAGTCTTTTACCTATATGTCCTGGATCGTAACGGGCGGCTTATCGGGGTGGTCAATCTGCGTGCTCTCATTCTGGCTGACCCAGCACAGACGATCGAAGACATCATGATACGCGGCATCATCACCGTGCGCGTGGACATGGATCAAGAAGAGGTGGCCCAGCTTTTCTCCCGCTACGACCTTTTGGCGCTGCCTGTGGTCGATGCCGAAGAGCGTTTGGTCGGCATTGTCACCGTGGACGATGTGGTCGATGTGCTAGAAGAGGAAGCAACTGAAGACATATATCATCTGGCGCAGGTCAGTGCCGATGCCGAGGTCTTTGGTTCAATCACCAAATCAATAAAGTCCCGTTTACCGTGGCTTTATGTCAACATGTTTACGGCATTCTTGGCTTCGGCTGTGGTAGCATTCTTTGAATCCACAATTGCCACCGTGGCTGTATTAGCCGTCTTTATGCCCATCGTTGCTGGGCAAGGTGGGAATGCTGGCAATCAAACGATGACGATCATCGTGCGTTCGCTGGCACTAGGTGAAATTGACGTGAGCGAAGCCTGGCGTGCCCTGCGTCGCGAATTTCTGATTGGTTTGCTCAATGGCCTATGTTTGGGTATTGGCGTGGGCCTCGTAGCCTGGTTGTGGCAAGGCAATGCCATGCTTGGCCTGATCATTGGCATTGCTTTGCTGGGGAATCTCGTTGTGGCAGCAATCGCTGGCGTTCTGGTCCCCATGATACTAAAGCAGCTCAATGTGGATCCTGCGTTGGCATCCAGTATCTTTGTCACTACCGCCACAGATGTGATGGGCTTCGCCCTCTTATTGGGGTTGGCGACGCTCTTGATTGGTTGGCTGTTATAAATAGTCAATTGTCCTGGGTACTGGACACTCATTTGGTTAGGAGCGCCATACTACAAGCTGAGCCATGCGCTGAACCATGCATCAGAGCAGAGTACTCAAGAGCTATTTAACAGGGCCAAAATCGGACCTGTGTGCGCTCTTGATTTTGGTGAATTGCCTATCTAGCCATATCTACTTCGATAACCAAACGTCATCTAGAATGAAATGAGGATTATTCTTACTTGACAGAGGCTCGATTCTAATCTATACTCACCTCAGCTAGGCAAACGGCGACCCTCCTAGAGAATCTAAGGAGCAGAAATAAGCGAGTTGCCCGCCCAGCCTTAACAAGCTATCCTATAAGAAGGAGGTGGTGCTAATGGATTTTAGTAACAGTATGCGTCCGGTAGCGTCACCTCGAGGTTCTAACCTCTAAGTAGCTACCGGACGCGAAAATAGAAAGTGCCTCGGCCATACGGCCGAGGCACTTTCTATTTCTAAACCTTGACATGATTGTGCGATTGCTCCCCTTGTGCTCGTCAATTATCTGATATTCGCCAATTATGTAGTAATGTGCGTTTGACGAATTGAAGGATGTGTCTCTGTGGTCAGAGCCACAAGAATCTCCAACACACCGATAATCAAATGTGGCATCCAGACTTCATCCGCAAATCCAAAGAGCCAGGGGGAAGCAGCGAGAAAAAGACCGCTTATTCCATCCAGCCATAGATGTACAGGCATTGGGATGACGTGAGCAAGCCCCAACTCGTAGTCCGTTAACAAGCTGTAGATGATGGTAGCAGCACCGAGGATAACGGGAACCCACTGCGCCATACCGCCATCTGCAAATCCCAAAATCCAGGGGGCAGCAATCAAGACTACGCCTACTACGTAATCGATCACACCATGCACTTGTGTCGAAATGAAGCGCATATCAGAGTCCTCCTTCCGCTTTCCAACCGCAAATACATGTCACCACACATGAATGGTACTGTACACAAGGATGAGCAATGCCAACCTAGCACTCACCAGTTCGCCGATTTCAACGGATAGAGTTCAGATTACCGCCACAGACATAAGCAGACATCCTATTCTAGCCCTACTATCAGCATATAAAACTGAAGTTAGCAAGTCAATATACAACGATATATTTCGAGATAGCCAGAATCCGCGTGACAGCTAGTGCCCCAACTCACTGGCAGCAATATCCTCTTTGTTATGCAAAGCAAGGCGCTCTACGATGGTGGTGACGGTGATGGTATTGGCAAGCCGGCGCGCAAAGAAGACTGCACTTGAGGACTATGGCTTTGCGGAGAACATGAAGCGAACGGGAGCTTATATTATCGGAGCCAATCGGGAAGATCAAGGAGTGGAAAAGATTGTTACTATCCGAGTGCAGGCAGTACAAAAGCGGGATTGTGCTCTTGAACTACAGATTCATGCATCGCTCGTAAGCTTTCCGATCTCTTAATTTTGCTCCGGGACATGCCCATCCTGTCCCTAGCACAAGCAGCACTACCGCTCGATATATTCCAGTGGATCGGAACCCTTAACCTTGCAAGTAAAGGCTGGAAATTCTGGCAAGCTGCTTGTCCACGTCGTGACTCGACCAACGCCACGCAACGTACCTAGCTGCACACCGATCTCGACTTGGACATCACAGCCTTGCCGAGTGATTAGAAAATCTATTGGATGGTCTGATTTGATGCAGATAGTCCACCGTCCGATCTTGCCCTCATACTTAAACTTTGGTGGAGGGTCATCAAAGATCTGCCCGTCGATCTTAATGTAATTGACGATAATTTCGTCGTCCATCTTCCACCCCTTCCACAATCATCAGTGATTTGCCCAAGAGTATACGCTCTTGGGCAAAAAGGGTGTCAGCCTGCACTCTATCCACCAAACTGTGGACGCATCCCTGGCACGCCCCACACTATATGCCCTACCGTTTGAAGTGAGATGATTCCATCGTGGTAGCGGTTCATCAGGTGGCTTCTTGCCTCTTGGTCAAATGCCTCAGCTCGCGCCGCACCCATACGCTCTCTCGAAAAGCCGCTGCGCGAATGATAAGATTCGATAAACTCATCAATAGACTGTACAAAGGGAACAGAGGCCGTATTCTGTATATGGACCTCTGTAAGCAACCCATGACGCTGCAACTCTTCGACCATGTTGTAAGGCTGATAGCCTCCATCAGTCCGGTAACTCTCAATGAGCGTGCCGAGTGTTGACCAAGGATCGGGTGTCGTGCGTACGTCCACGATGGCAAGATCCCCTTCTGGTACAAGAAGCTCCCGAAAGCGCGGCAGCACTACATTCCAGTCCATCCAATGCAAGCTCTCCCCCGCTGTCACCAGCGCATAGGATGGCTCAAGCACAACATCTTCAATCCGCCCATGCAGCCAGCGCAATCGCGGATGGTCTCCGTGAGGGAGTTGCCTGCCTCGCTCAATCATGTTTTGCGAGAAATCCACCGCATCTACCCACCCAACATGCTCGACAAGATGCCGCGCAATGTTACCCGTACCACAGCCAACATCTAGTACGCGCCGCGGCTCTTTGGTGACAAGCCTTGCCAGGATATCAAAAACCTCAGCAGGATAAGGAGGACGGTAGCGATATGCCTCCGCTACGCTACGGTACTTAAAGGCTTCCGCATATTCAGGTCTGTACTGTTTGGGTTTCTGAATCATTTCCATCCTTCGATTCTATGTCAGCAGGCCACAGGTGCTACAGTATGGAACTTGCATAGGGTCAAAGTAGTTTCACACACATAAAGCACAAAAGCACAATCGTAATTTGCCCCAAGTTCATACCTTTTGATCAGATCCGAAGGTATTTTCTTACAGATAGCACGCCATCCACATTCTAAGATAGACTTTAAGATAGAATTATCGTCCATATGACAATGGGCATCTATGACGGGCATCTATGACAAGAGTCGCCAAATCCTAACGTGCAAATCAACCTTCTATAGACCATGCTCTCCTGCCCAATCTCAGTCCCTAGTCTCAGCAAGGGAGTTATGGCGAATATGAAATGGATTCACCTATGCGTCGAATAGTATTGATCGTAGTTGTCGCCATATTGGCTTTGAGTGGATGCGTAGCAATTCAACCGTCAGCCAGCAGCACCCCACGAGTGGAAAGCCCCCTGCCAACAGAAAGTGCTGCTATAACAGAAAGTACCACGGTATCAACTACGGCATCAGATAGTGTTGCGGCAGCAAGCACCCCACGAGTTGGTGGCATCGCATCCACAGCAAGAGAATCTGAGCCGACCAAAGAGAGCGAGGTCTATCTACCGGCTCTGGACAATGACGCGCAAGCTGATTACGTCTTTGATCGTGCCATTGCCCAAGGGTGCCTTCCCAATGGCGGCACTACCTTTGTTACAGGCATGGTCTATTTGGACAGGAAGCCTGCCAACGGTTACAACGTCGTCTTTAGTTATGAGCCAGATGGCCCCAAAGTGGCGGAGATTAAAACAGGCCCCCATGAGGGCTACGAAGGGTGGAGACCAGGCTACTACTCGCACATTCTAGAGGCGAACGGAGCGCGTGAAGGGGATTGGTACTTCTGGGTGACAGATGGCATGGGTGTGCGCATCTCAGCCATCGCCCACGTCCACACTGACGGCGAAGTAGGTGAGGGCAAGTGCCAGCAGGCACGGGTGAATTTTAGCAACTAGTAGATTAGCACCTAAACTACTTACTTTGTTTGTGAGATGAACAGGTAAAAAATTACGCAAAAAGCAATAGAGGAGACTTCTCCCTTCCGAAGAAAGCAAACCAGTGTATCTCGTTACAGAGAATACCGTTATTCGGAATGATGAGTCCCTATTTGGCGATACCGGATTGTCCGGAAATAAACAGGAGCCACTTTTCTCCCAGCCTTATCGGAATTGCAACGAGATGAAATCGACAGCGCCCCTCGACGAACGTCGTCTGCCCGTTTACCAACAATACAGGCACTTAAGCAAGCAATTGCACAGATAAAACCGATTAGTAGATAAATGACCAAAAGTGTCGTAAGGCCCACCATGGCTCAGACTTCTATCCCTTCTGGGCTTGCTTTTCAACAGGACCCGTCCATGAACGTGCGAGCTCGGCGTTAGTACGGTCAGAAAAGTGCAGTAGGGTGATGGTCGAGGGAAAACCATCGAACGACAACGAACGCGGCCAGTGTGGTCACCCCGATCAGCTTTAGAGTCACTTTTGCCAACGAGTCAAGAGCTTCTTAAGTGAGTTGATATCGCCCATTCTACCGCGCATGGCATCCTCCGGCACGGTAGATAACCGCTCAATCCGAAAATGATTCCAGGCTCGGAAAAGCAGAAAGTACCCTAGGATACGTGTGCGGTTCTCGGCTTGATCAGCTAACAAGTGAATGAAATAAGAGAGTACGGCAATGCCTAAGATGGCGTCAGCGGTAAGCAGGGTGACTCCCGCGCCAAGCATTGCATACTCATAAGCGTGTAACGGCAAAATCAAGCGATGTTCATGCTGCCAGTAGTAGTACGAATAGTCTACGACATGATCGATATCCGGCAGCACCCCTCCTGCGAGAGCCGCCGCAACAGCCGCAGGCTCTCCGGTTCCCCACCAGCCAACTGCTCCTATCACCGTCGAAATGAGTACATGCTTGTGTGGCAGCACAAAGAGATCCGCTAGAGGTCTGTATAGCCCAATTTCAGGCGGGCTTGAACACCGAAATCTTTATGGCGAACTGTCAGACTGTGCAGCGCATCAGGCTGTCTCCAGACAATTCGCAAAAACAGTACACAGCGGCCCAAACTGGAATTCGCTCAATAGTGTTCGCAACCGGCTCTCGGTTTTGTCAATGTTAACATAGTGACGGAAACGAGAAAGCCTCGGCGCATTAGGTATGCGGGGTTGATCTGGATCAAACTCCCAAGGGTGTAGGTAGATGATCGCTGGCTGTCCGTCCGCATTCAGATGCCGGATCGCTCGCCGCGTGAGCCATAGGGGAAATAGCCGGAAATAGCCTCCTCCCGCCACCGGCCAGTTCTGTTTGCCCAGCCGTATTGTGCTGACCGGAAACTCCCACAACTCGCCATGCACCTGATTCGCAAAGCGGTTGGCGTTGCGAATGCCATACCGATCATGAGCAGTCAGCGGGAAAATGCTTGAATCGTACTTTATACTGTTATCGCGCATTATATCTAACGCCCATAACGATTGCTTCGTTATGGAGAAACCCGGCGCGCGATAACCTAACGGTTGCAAGCCACATGCGCGCACGATAGCATCAACTGACTGCCCCAAGTCAGCGGCGAACTCAGCCGGGGTCTGACGATAGACAAGCTCATGCCAATAGCCGTGGGTGGCTATTTCGTGGCCCTGTGCGGCGATCTCGCTGACCAATTCTGGATAGCGGTCGGCAATCCATCCTAAGATGAAGAAGGTGGCGTGCAGGTTGTATTCCGCCAACAGGCGCAGAATGCGCTGGGTGTTGGCGACAACTCTGCTGGGATAGCGATCCCAGGCAGAGCGGGCAATGACGCTTTCAAACGCATGGACCTGAAAATGCTCTTCGACATCAATGGTCAAGGCATTGAGGATTGGACTCATTTGACCCTCCTCAGCGGACAGCAATCTTTTCCACAGTGTCCAGCTTGTTAATGTTAGTCTCGAGGGGCGAGAGCCGCTCCTTGATTATCTTTGCAGGAATCCCCGCGACTATCACGTTTTCCTGGGTAATGCTACGGGTCACGACGGCCCCTGCGGCGACGATGACACCATTCGCTATATGTGTTCCAGCCGTGATAACACTGTGCGCGCCCAACCACACATCATCCCCAATCACAATCGACTCCTCTTTGCGTTCCTGGAGCGTCATTGGCTGGCCCTTGATCGTGCTGTGGTTGCCCGAAAATATGCAGACACCAGGCCCCATCAGGAGATTGTCACCCAGGATGATTTGAGAGTTTTCACCAGCCCAGACACAGCACAGGTGGTTGATGTGAGAATTTTTACCTACATAGACGTTCTGTGCATTTCGTATGGAAGCCGTCGCATGAATCCTGGCATCTTTCGCGGCATGGAGTTTGGCTCGCCAAACTACGTGCTCATGGATGTAGTAGGCAAAACTGTAGAACAGGGCTACAAGGAATCGTAGTGAGAACGTGTAACGAATAATCTCCCATATATATCTGTCCATCTTGTTTCTCCAACACGCATGCTCTATCAAGCGCTACTGCTTGCGGGCAATGACAAAAAGCGAAGGACCAACAACCGCCCGTCCATTGCTCAGCTTATGGACAGCCTCTACGGCACCATAGGCTGCAAGCTTAAGCGTTGTGACCGAAAAGCGTCTGAGATTTGCACTAACGGACTGACCGGGCTGCCAGGGCGCAGTGGGCATTTCCAGGTACGGTCTGGAATTCACAAAGGTGATTTCGCGATAACCTAGCCGCCGGAAAAGGAGAGTGAGCGTATCAGGATGAAATGTATATAGGGCAGGACCGCAGAAGAATTCTTTTTCCTGACCGAGTAAGCCTTGTAGAAATAGACTTGCCTCTAGCGGTATTAAGTTGGGTGTTCGCAGCATCAAAATTCCGTCATCTGCCAACACGCGGTCAATATCCTCAACAAATGCCACAGGGTCCTCCAGATGATGAAGAACCTGGGCAGCAAAGACCGCATCGAATTTTTTCCCCTGGAACATGGTGCTCGAGAACGGCTCATTGATCAGATCAAGGCCATACTCCCTTTTGGCGACTTCACAGGCAATGGACGAAGGCTCGACGCCGGTCACATCCCATCCCCCTTTGCGGCATACGGCCAGAAAGGTACCAATACCGCAGCCAATATCCAGGACAGACCCGCCATTGGGCTTCTGGCGGTGCAAGTGTGCAAAGGCGTCTCGGAACACAGGCTCGCGATTCTTTCGCTTCTCTATCTCTTCGTCTGTCCAAAACTCTTTCTGCCAATATTCATCCAGTTCAACCGCGGATTCATGCCGCTCTCGAAAAGCCACTTTGCACTGCGAGCATTTGAGATAGTAGCCCCTCCTGAGATACCGGCTGTCTACGGTACCACAAATCGGGCAGCGTGTTGCGTCTAATGGGGTGTTGATCATGGCTGGATTCAAAGCCGCTATCTCCTTCCAAGAACGACTTCATAGACCTTCGTGGTTCGCTTAACAAGGCGGTCGAAGGTAAACATTTCCTCATAACGGGCGCGACCCGCTTCGCCCATTTTGATGCGTAGTTCGGAACTCGTAATGAGTTGGCGCAAACATTCGCGCAGACGAGCTCCATCTCCCCGTGGGATCACAAAGCCAGTTAAGCCATCCACCACGGATTCCTGAACTCCACCTACATCTGAGGCAACCACTGGCAGACCAGCGCGCATCGCCTCGAGTATGGAGCGAGGGAAGCCCTCCCACTTACTGGTGAGCAGAAATACCTGCGCTTCAGCCAGCCGTTCGGAAACATCGCGGCGGAAGCCGAGGAAAGTCACCCGCGAGGTGAGGCCCAAACTATGGGTTAGCTCTTCGAGTTCGCTGCGAAGAGGACCGTCTCCAACAAACTCGAGATGCCAATCCAGATCCTTTAGTCCTGCAAGGGCATGCAGCAGCATTGGCTGGTCTTTCCAGCGCGAAAGTCTAGCGACCATGACTAACTTCGCGGGAGAGACACCCGGCTTGGCCCGCAGTGTTTCATCAATGTCGGGCATCGCATTGTGAATGGTTACCAGACGATCACTCGATGTCACACGGGCGCGAACGGCAGCCTTGCGGTCTGATTCACAAACCGTAATGATCCGCGCCGCCCACGCCGCAGTTGATCGTTCGACAGCCCAGAACGCAAGGGCCTGGAGAGGCGGGCGACCCTCGGTGAAGCCCCAACCGTGTGCGGTGAATAGGGTGGGGATCCCAAGTGTCTTGCCAGCGATGCGGCCCAGGAACCCGGCCTTGGTAGAATGGGTGGAAATGATGTCGGGCTGGATTTGGCGTAACGTCTCCCGCAGTTCCGAGAAGCAGCGGAGGTCATCAACTGGTCCAACTTCGCGAGCAAGATGCCGTAGGGAATAATAAGGAACACTGCGCGCTCTCAGTTCGTCGGCAAGAACACCGTCGGTGCCTGCGAGTACCACAGCGTCGTGACCAGCGGCCCTGAGCGCTGTCGACAAATCGCGCACATGGATCTGCGCCCCACCGATGTCATCCGACCGGGTAATTACAAAAGCAATCTTCACAACGAGCCTCCTAGCCGCCGCGTATTTACACTTGTCTTAGACAAGCCCAATGTAAAGAGTAACTACCGCCAACAGTTCGCGCTAAAGCGACTCCCAGACGGCTTCTTTAACCTTGCAAATGGTTTCCTCGAGCGTCTGTTCAGTATCGATCTCGTAAACGTATCTTGTCCCGGGCATCTGCCACTCCTGGCTTTGGCGATGACGAGCCTCAAGGTAGCCTTCTTTGTCTTGTCCATTGCGTTCACGATTCCGTTTTAGGGCAGTCTCAAGTGATACTCTGAGCCTCAGTACGATGTCGGGAGGTGGAATGCGCATGTATAGCTCTTTTTCAAACCGGGCCAAACGGTTATAAATCGCCACAAGTGTCCCGGTTTTGAGCGGCTCTTCTATTAAGCAAGGACTGTCCATCGCTCCGGTGATTCTTGATGGATAGCGGTCGCAGACAATGAATTCACCCTCGGCGACCCGGCGTCTACTCTTAAGAATGAGATGCTGCCGGTCCCACGCCAGCGCGACCGCTCGCAAAGCATAAAGCACAGAAGACATGCCCTTGAATCTATGCTGAGCCAAATTTGAATTACTTGAAAAGGTCTTCTGACTTTTGAGATGACTGATGCGTTTTAAGGAGGCAAGCCTGCGCATGTATGGCAGCGCAATATTCAAAGGTACGGTCAACCAAGATGAAGGCGGCTTGCCAGTGTGGATCACCTTGACGGTGAACGTATTACCCAACCAGCGCCCCGTTTCTGTGACGAGCGTGGATTTGCCGGTTGCATCAGCGCCGACAAAAGCAATGACTGCCCCGCCAGCCTGTAACACCTTGTTCTGCTGTTTTATCCCCAGACGCCGCTGCACTTCAGCCCCTAGCAACTGACCATATGCCAGCAGTCGTCTGAAATAGGTGTGTTTGCTATAAACCTTCAGCCGCCCCCGCACCTGTTGAGCCAATCTCACTCGCGTCATGAGTGAACTATCACTATCGAGGGTCTCAACACACTTGACGAACAATTGCTCATCTATCACCGGACAGTAATCTCTTAGTAACGATAACGCCTCTGATAGATCGCCGCCATCCTGTAGCCAGCGAACTTCTTTTTTTACGCTCTCCGACTTTCGCCGCAGAGATAACACGTCGAGCAACGAGCCGTACTTGATGAACATTCGCATCGTAAACAAAACAAGTTCAGCCGGTTTGGATGTCACCTTGATTCGACCGGAATGATATACATTCTCTAGCAGCATCACCTCAAAAGGGAATAGATGGCTTTTCACATAACTTTCGCCAGTTAGCACCTGGCTGAAGAGATGGACGTGAATTAGTTGTTTCGTATCTGGATCAAGTCCGTAATAGTGGCGTATACTCGGCGGATTGGCTCCCCATCTGACTACTGCGGCCTTAAAGCCAAGATGTGAGAGAATCATGAGCGCCCGCGGCATAGACTTTCGGTCCACCAGCAGGTCGAGATCGATCATACCGGCTGTGGCCTGCGCCAGATCAATGTTACTTTTCCAATGGCAATAAACAAGCCCTTCGCGATTGAAGGTGTCGACGAGACAATCGATCAAAGTGGCTGTTGATGTGGCGGTTGATGTGGCTGTCGAGGTGATTTCTCGGTACATGGGACGATACCCTCTGTGCAGGCAAGTTGTCTCTGTTAAACAGCGACTTTTTCGGCGGAAACTTGGAGACCAGCCTGAACGAGTTTCGCAACGCTGGTCATTCGTGAACTAGTGCCAGAGCCTAGGGCCATGACAATCTTCTGTGCGCCATCTACCACGACTACTCTTTGTTCAATGGCTGGATTCTGCACGAGTTCATCAAAAACATTCACTGCCTGTTTAATAAAATGCGCTGCATCGGTCACTGAATGGTCTGGCACACGCGCGTGTCCGCGCGTGAGTATCCTTTCGACCAAGACCGCTTCATCTTGCCGGAGATAGACCACGACCTGGGGCAAGGGAACTAAGCTGGCAAAGGTCGAGACATCGTGATGGTTGGCCTGGCCCGTAAGGTGGACAAATAGGCTATGCGCAACATGCAAGGTTCCCTCATCCACCAGATATATTTGCTGTTCAGTACCACGGCGGCGAATCAATTCGTAAATCCCAATCCTTTTTAGAATATTTTTCGCCAATAAAAGCCGTTGAACCCAGGGAACTCTCCCTGGCAATTTCAGAATCATTTGGAACACAAATCGATAGAACTCAGGGTTGTTGCGCCAAGCTGCCAGGGAGGCAGAGAGCGAAATCAGATTGACCAAAACCGCTCGAAGCAGATCGCTTTTGATCCCATTCAGTTGGCTTTGCTTCAGCACAAAATCAGTGCCCACAACAGCATCAATTCCCTCTCGCTCACAGCTATAGAGAATATGCTTGATCAACGTTGTTTTTCCCGCGCCGGTGCTGCCAATGAACTCAATAATCATTTCAAAGAACCTTCTGTGCAGCATGAGTTGAGGTCCGGAGTTCAGATGTAATTGAGTCTTTGGAGAGCGAACGCTGCGCGTGCCAAACAGCGGCCAAACTTCCCGCCAACCGGACAAGCTCGGCAATAATCGCCGCCAGAGCAGCGCCCTGTAACCCGATTGAGGGAACGAGCAAGAAACAAGCCACTGTAATGGTGCTGGTCGTGAGAAGATACAATGGCAACTGTACTTTAAGGTATCTAGCCGATGTGATTACAAAGAGCAGCATAGTGGATATGTAATCAAGTGCTGCGTCTACCATGACCAGCGCAAAGAGTCCTGGTAGGGCATACTCTGCCCCATACAGCAAAGTCAGAAGCGGCCGTCCAGCCACAAGAGCGACTAGGATCCCGGCACCGCCCAGCAAGACACCTATCCCCACCAGTTGCAGTGTAAGCTTGCGAAATGCCCTAATATTGTATGCCGCGTAGTACTTGGCTAGGCGAGGACTGGCCGAACGTCCCAACGCCTGCACAACCGTTGGGGCTGACTTTTGCAATGCGGTGATAGCCGCAAAGATGCCTAGTTGATGCACGCCCAGATGCCCCTCAATGAAATAACGGGGAATGTTGGCATTGAAGGAGATCAACATGGTGACCAGGCCAAGCGGTAGCGTAAGCCAGGCCAAACGGGCTAGGATCGCTGCATTCCAGCGCGGCCTCGGAAAATCTTTGGGAAAGAGACTCCTGATTGATATCGATGTTGGTGTCGATGATTGGCTCAAGGTCAAGGTCGCGTTACGAATATCGTATACCAGCATAATCAGCGCCCGCGCCGCTGCCAGACCAATGACACCCCAGAATACGCTGCCAGTCAGATAAAAGCCCAGACCAAGACCGAGCAGTGACAACGGCCCCTTGATCATCATGGACTTGGCAATCCGGTCCAGTCGTTCCTGCTGCATAAAGAGGCCATAAAAGGCATCGCTAATCGCTTCAACCGCTTTGGACAAGGCTGTCGCCAGAATCACCAAGGACACTTCCCATTCAAAGCCTGCGACAGCGACGATTCCTACCACAGCCAGCACGGCTAGGGCTGTGGTAATCAGGCGCATCGCAAAATAGTCGCCAAATAGGTACTCTTGTCTGGTATCTGTTGCCTGCACATCGCGCAGGCGCAAGGTGGCAAACATAAAGATCGGCGCGGTCGTGGCTAACCCCAGAGCGAATTGGCCTACATCCTCAGGGGAACCAAGCCTTGCCAACACGATAGTCATTAAGAACCAGGCCGCAGCGTTTATGACATTGCCGATAAATGTCCAGGAGAAATTCGCGCGCAACGTCAAGCCGGAAGACGAACTGGGGGTGGACGTATTCAACCGATTCTTCCTCTCTCGGGTATCCATGCCTTGGGCAATATTCAGCGCTATTCATAGAACATGGGCTTGCCGCTTCTCATTTCCGCGATTAGTACATCCTGCACAAGATCGCGCATAAACCAGTCTGGCAGGCGTTTCTCGGCCCGCAGGGACTCACGAACTTCAGTGCCGGAGATCCTCATTAGCGGTTGGCCTCGATCGGCTTCATAAGCGCCAGTCTGGTGATTGTACCCAACTGCCTCAAAGAAGACCGGCTTTACTCCGATATCGCCCAGCGACTCAAAGAGTTCTCGGTTAGCGTGGCGTGGATAGAAGTCTCCCACACCCGTATGATCGCGACCGACGATGAAATGACTGCATCCCATGTTCTTGCGACAGAGTGCCGTAAAGACCGCCTCACGTGGTCCCGCATAGCGCGAATAGGTGAAAAAACTGCCCAAGACAACTTTGCCCTTCGGATAACAGCCAAACTCCAGCAATGCCTGGTAGCTGAGCAAAATGGCTTCGGGCAAAAAATCGCCGTACTTTTTCGGCCCTATGACCGGATTGATGTAGATACCGTCAGCGCCGGTGCGCTCCAATGCCTGGATTTGGATTGCTTCATGTCCGCGGTGCGTCGGGTTGCGGCTATGGAACCCAACGACTTGCGACCAGCCCAGGCGCGTAAAAATAAAGCGGGTCTGCCACGGTGTGAGTAGATAGTGCCGGTAAGGAGATACTAGGGGTTGAACAAGCTTCACGCTTCCTGCCAAAAAGAGGTTGTCCCGTTCCATGAGTCTGGAGACGCTGGGGTGGTTACGGCTGGTTGTACCAAACATAGCCGCGGCGAGACTCTCAAGATCGTACCGGTAGATCTCGGACAGATCCAGAAGGGCGCGAATAGTTCCCTGCTCATCAGTCAGGGCAATACGATCCCCAACGCCAAACCCCGCGACATCTTCTGCGCTCACCTGCAGGAGGATTGGCAAAGTCCAAACCTCACCGTTTGGTAAGTGGTACGTTTCTAGAACTGACTCCAGCGTTTCGCAATCCATGAAGCCGGTGAGCGGGGAGTAAGCACCGTAGGCAAACTGCTCACAGTCCATGAGTTCTCGCTCGGGTATGGCTAAACGCGGCAGGAGATCGAGATCTTCCAGGTCCGCAGGCTCCGCTTCCCGGTGAACCAATCGCCCTCCATGCGGCTCAATAAGCAGTGAGACAGCATTGAGCGCAAAGAATTGGCTGCCATCCTCAATCTCGTTGCGTCTAAATGCATGAATGACCTTATTGACCATGGCCGCGCAGCGGATGGGATATTTGCCGATGGCAGTCTCTGCTGCGAGAACAAGACCGTCGGCACCATCGGCCAGGGTGTTGTAGATATCATTGATCTCGGCGCGCGTGGGCGTAGGCATGGAAACCATAGACTCGAGAAGGTTCGTGGCAACATAGACGCGACATCCTGCGTTCTTTGCGCGCTTGATGATATTCTTCTGCGTCTGTGGAAGCCTTTCGATTGGCACTTGTCTCGATAAATCACCGCGATCGATCAAGAGAGCATCCGAACCTGCGGCGATCTCCTCCAGATTCTCCAGGCCACTGTACGATTCAATCTTGGAGATAACGAATGCTTCCTTACCGACGAGAGTGCGCAACTGCTCCACATCATCGCCACGGCTGGCGAAAGAGAGAGCAAAGTGGGAGATCCCCATTTCACACCCGATTGCCAAGGCGGCTCGGTCCTTATCCGTTAGCGGGGACATGGGAATATCACGCTCCACAGTAACAGCCTTGTTTTTTCCAACAAGCCCGCCTTGAAGCACACGCATCGAGACGGCATGGCTGTCCTTGGCAATGACCTGCACCAGGACCGAATTGAAGTCGATGCTGACAAAGTCACCGATTTCGAAGAGGGCCGCAATCCCTGATGGATACAGGTTAAATTCTTTGTCATCGCCAGGCACGCGCCGGTAGGGAACACGAACAATCGTGTTATCGCGCAAATTGATGCTGCCCTCGACAAACTCGCCAGTGCGAATCTGTGCCCCTTCTGTATCCAGGCAGATGGGAACATTCGTTGCACTCCGGATCGTCTCGATCAAATGCGGCACATCGGTCAGCTTCGTGTGAGAGAGATTGATGCGAAACAGGGTCGTACCGCTCTGCTCCAGCCGTTGGATTGTATGCCGGTCAAGCGATGCCGGGCCGAGAGTACACAGAATTTCCGGCATATTCCAGCCTAATTCCGGCTTAGCGATAAACAGAAGAGATTGTGACTGTAACTGGTAGATGTTCATAGTTCTCCTTAGGCATAT
>CAMPHP010000002.1 GCA_946885925.1 uncultured Litorilinea sp. | reverse complement strand
TAATTATGCATGCCATTCCGGGAGGCCCCTTTGATAACAGTCCGGCTGGCAAATCGGAGATGCCGATTCCCGAACACATTCGCGCCAAACTTCTTGCCCAATATGGGCTTGATCAACCACTTCATGTCCAATATGTGCGCTATATGCTCAACGCCTTGCGCGGTGACTTGGGAGTCTCATTTCGAACGGGTGAGCCAGTTACAGCCTTTATTGCGCGTACTTGGCCTATCACGCTCACCGTCGGGCTGATTGCCCTGGCAATTGGTGCACCCATTGGCATCGGCATGGGTCTACTTGCCTCCTTGCGTCCTAACACTTGGCTGGACTATCTTACTTCCTCGGTTGTGGTATTAACCTTCGTCACCCCCACCTTTGTGATTGCCATCCTACTCATTATCGTCTTTAGTGTGACGCTACGCTGGCTGCCTACGGGTGGCTGGGGAACACCGCAACAGCTTATTTTGCCTGTGGTGGTCTATGCACTAGGAATTGTTGGTGGGTTGGCACGCTTTACACGCTCTAGCATGGTAGAAGCACTACGCACCGATTACATCCGTACTGCGCACGCCAAGGGATTGGCACAGCGCACCGTGGTTTTTCGTCATGCCTTTCGCAATGCCAGCCTGCCCCTGGTAACGATGCTTGGACCGATTGCGGTCAACATGCTGGTCGGCTCATTCTTTATCGAGGCGATCTTTCGGATTCCAGGCATTGGCGCGCAGATGACACTGGCGACCTATAACCGCGACTATCCGGTGATCATGGCACTGGCGCTGCTCTGGACTGGTGTGCTGGCGCTGGCCTATTTGCTCTCCGATCTGATGTACGCCTGGGTAGACCCACGCATCCGTCTAGGCGAAAGAAGCTAGGAGAAAGAAGCTAGAGAGCATGACGATCACCGCCAACGGTTTTTCACTTGCATCAGACAAGGGACTGCTTACCAAACCCCGCAACTTGTGGAGTGATGCAGCGCAGCGTTTTATGCGTAACCGTCTATCCGTGGTTGCGCTTTCGCTGATTCTTTTGCTCATTTTAATGGCCCTATTTGCCGATGTGCTGGCCCCAGAAGGCTATGACAAGCAGGTCTATGCCGATGCGTGGCAATCTCCCTCTTGGGAACACCCGATGGGCACTGACCCCTTTGGGCGCGATTTGTTGAGCCGGATCATTCACGGTGCACGCATTTCTTTGCTGGTTGGTCTGGTTAGCATGGCATTCTCCCTGCTGATTGGCGTGCCAATTGGCGCGGCATCTGCTTGGTTTGGTGGGGCTGTGGATTATCTCTTTATGCGCCTGATTGACATCATTTCGGCTGTGCCCAATCTCCTCTTGGCTATCTTGATCGTAACGGTGCTGGGCAGTGGTCTTCGCAATGTGTTGTTAGTGCTCATCCTTACCGGTTGGATGGGGGTGGCGCGTCTGGTGCGCGGGCAACTGCTCTCGATCCGCGAGAATGATTATGTGCTAGCTGCCCGCTGCACGGGCGTGAGCGACTGGCGCATTATCAGCCGCCACCTGCTACCCAATGCGCTCTCACCCATCATCGTTGCTGTCACCCTGGGCATCCCTGCCGCTATCCTGGCGGAAGCGGGCTTAAGCTTTCTGGGTGTCGGCGTCAATCCACCCCTCCCGAGCTGGGGACGTATGGTCAACGAGTATCTAACTGCCATCCAATCGCATTGGCATCTTACATTTTTCCCCGGTGTCATGATTGCAATTGCTATGTATGCATTTACCCTGGTCGGCGATGGACTTCAAGACGCGCTCGACCCCACAGCCCGAAAATAGGCCGCGCATGGAGACACCCATTCACACGCTGGAACAATTGCGTGCCGATCTGCCGATCACACGTTCTTTTGCCTACTTGCAAAGTGGTTCGTATGCGCCAGTGCCACTTTCCACGCAACAATTCATGGCGGATATGACACGCGTCGAGAATGAGTTGTTTATCGGTCTGGGCGGCAAAGGCGCATCCTCATCTTTCTACCAACAGGCAGAAGAGGCGCGGCAGACCCTGGCGAATCTGCTCATGGTTAGCGCCACGGAGGTAGCATGGAGCTATAACACCACCACGGCGACACGTCTTGCCGTCCGCAGTTTCGACTGGCGCGCAGGGGATAAACTGGCGATAACCGATGTGGAACATGCCAGCACCTTTGTGATGGCGCGCGGTTTACAGGAACAAGTTGGGGTGACAACTACGGTGATCTCAACCGGGGATGGCCCTACGTATAGACCCGACTGCCTGCTAGAGCAACTTGACCGCCACCTGACACCCGATCATCGCCTCCTGATTCTTTGCCATGTCGCCAACACTGATGGGCGTAGGCTACCAGTGGCCGAGGCTGTAAAAATTGCGCGGGCGCGCGGGGTCAAGACGCTGGTTGATGGTGCACAGACAGTGGGCGTCTTTCCTGTGGACGTGGGTGCGATTGGTGCGGACTTTTACAGCGGCTCTGGTCACAAGTGGTTGATGGGGCCAGCGGGTATAGGGTTTCTTGTGGTGGCGCAGGCGCAATTACCGTACTTTAACCCCAACATGATGCCACTACCCGCCCCAAACGAAATGCTGACAGCTAGTGGGCGCGCTGAATTGGGTACCGCCAATCATGTATTGCGACTGGGCACGGCTTACAGCATTGCCACCTTGCAACAAATCGGAGTAGACCAAATCGAAGAGCGAGTACGCACGCTTACGCAGCAGCTACGCGAGGGGGTGCGAGCGATTCCAGGCGTTTGCAATGCAGGGCCAGATGATTGGGAACTCTCCTCTGGAATTACCACACTGCAAATCGCAGATGGTTCACCCACGCGCGTGCAGAAGTTGGTAGAGTACCTGCGCGAACAATATCAGATCGTTACCAAATTCCGCCCAGAGGTCTGCGGCGTGCGCGTCTCAATTGCGGCATTTAACACAGCAGAGGAGATTGACCGGCTGCTGCGCGTGCTGCCCCAGGCACTGTCTGCCATCTAATCTCCCACCTACAAGCATCTGTGCTGCTCCGGCACAGCATGTCGTTCCTTCTTGTCACACTTGACAAGTCATCTCATTTATCACTCGTTTACTGGCACGCGCAGCGCTGCATTCCTTACAACTCCACCCAAGTCACAACCTACTTCTCTATCCCCTTCTATATCCTGGTCTATAGCAAAGATCGCAAAGATATTGCATAGTCAAGGCCATAGAAAATCTATCTGTGCCTGAATGCCAGAGCCAAATCATGGTGATGACGCCATGTCTCTTAGCGTTGTCCTATCTCGCCATTCACCAGAGCAACAGGGGGAATTGTACATGGACAAGCAAGAATTAATCAGTCAGATTCAGCGCGAGTCCACATTGTGGTCTCTCTTCTTGGCCGACATTGACGAGGAGCGCATGGTGCTGCCTGGCGCTATGGGAGAGTGGACCTTTAAGGATGTGGTGGCGCACATATCAGGCTGGCGCAAGCGCACGCTGGCGCGTCTTGAAGCAGCAGGGCGAGACGAGGAGTTTTCCTTTTCACTCTGGCCCGCGGAGTGGGATGTTGAGGACGATGTCGACAAGATCAATGATTGGATCTATCAACAAAATCGCGATAGACCCTTAAACGAGGTGTTGGAGGAATCTCGCCAGCAGTTTCGACAGATGGAAGAACTTGTGCGGGCAATCCCCGATGAAGACTTGTTTGATCCCAACCGCTTTGACTGGATCAAGGGTTATTCGGCAGCCGACCTGGTGGACTATAGCTTTGGTCATTTTCACGAAGAACACGAACCCGATTTACAGGCCTGGCTGAGCAGATCGTAGTTCACGCAGAGCATGAGGTTTGCCACCTCGTGCAGCCACTCCACACGTTCATATCCTAAATCTTTGCCCCTTTCGCTGTCCAACACATTGCAAGCAATCCGGTGAGTAGGGTGTAGATGAACACATTTTGCAAACGATGTGCTGTCTGGTTCGGAATTCTCCTCACCCTGACGCTTAGCGCCTGTCAAGGGAGAGTCTCGGCACTGAACCCACGCGGTGAGGGAGCGATCCACATTGCAAATTTGTGGTGGATCATGATGATCATCGGCGCGCTGATTTATGTCGAAGTGCTCATCTTCCTCGCCATTGCCCTTTTCCACCGCAGGTCTGTACGCGCTGGCGAAGAGCAACGCCCCAACATCACGCCACCTTCGCGCAATGACCGGCTCTTTATCATAGCCAATGGCATCGCAATACCCCTTGTGATTTTGCTCATTGTCTTTGGGCTAAACCTGAACACGTTGGCAGCACTTTCGCCTGTGGGAGCAGAGCCAGCGATCACGATTGAAGTGATTGGTCATCGCTGGTGGTGGGAGGTGCGCTATCCCCACGACAACCTTGTCACCGCCAACGAGATTCGTATCCCCGTTGGCACGCGCGTCGAGCTACGCCTGACCTCTGAGGATGTTATCCACAGCCTTTGGTTCCCCGAACTCAACGGCAAGACCGATTTGATCCCTGGACAAAGCAATCGAATGTTCTTATACACAGATCATGCAGGTGAGTATCGCGGCCAGTGTGCCGAGCTTTGTGGTGTACAACATGCCAAGATGGCGCTCTATGTCATTGCTCAACCGGTGGATGAGTACGAGCAATGGGTTGCCCAGCAGCAACAACCCGCACCGATCCCCCAAGATGAGGAGACCCTGCGCGGGCAGCAGATTTTCTTGGGCGCGGCCTGTGTCTATTGCCATGCAATCGAGGGGACGAGCGCATCTGGTGTGATTGGCCCTGATTTAACCCATCTGGCTAGCCGCAAAACGCTGGGCGCGGGCGCAATTGCGAACACGCGCGGCAACCTCGCTGGGTGGATTATCGACTCGCAAGCAATCAAACCGGGTAACCGGATGCCCCCTGTCTATCTTGAAGGGGACGATCTACAAGCTCTGCTTACCTATTTGGAATCGCTCCAATAAAGGATTCGCGCGTGACGACAACCGTCTCCCCTCAAGAGAAAAAGTTTGAGCAGCCTGTATCAGAAGAGACTTTTGAGCGCGTCTGGCATGATCCCAAGGGCATTATGGGGCTGCTCCGTGGCGTGCAGAACCAACCGATTGGGATCCGCCTGATTGCACTTTCCTTCTTTTTCCTGATCGTAGGCGGCATCCAGGCCTTACTCATGCGCACGCAATTGGCTGTGCCGGAGAATGACTTTCTTGACCCCGAAACATACAACCGCCTGATGACCATGCATGGGACGACGATGATGTTTCTGGTGGCGATTCCTCTGATTGAGGGAGTCTCGACTCTGGTATTGCCGCAGATGCTTGGCTCGCGCGAACTGCCCTTTCCACGGCTGGCAGCCTTTGCCTTTTGGACATTTTTGTTTGGCGGGCTGATCTTCTATGCGGGCTTCTTGATTGATTCCGTACCCGATGGCGGCTGGTTTGCCTATGTTCCATTGACCAACAAGGAGTATTCGCCAGGGCTAGGCATTGATTTTTGGCTGCTGGCTCTCAATGTTGCCGAGACCGCCGCAATTGCGGGTGCGTTTGAACTCATTATCTCTTTTTTCAAAATGCGAACGGTGGGCATGTCGCTCAACCGGGTTCCGCTCTTTGCCTGGGCCTTGATGGTGACAGCGTGGATGATCATCTTCGCATTCACCCCACTGATCGTCGGCTCAACCCTCCTAGAGCTTGACCGGGCGGCTGGCACAAACTTCTTTGATCCAGATCAAAATGGCGACCCACTCTTATGGCAGCATATTTTCTGGATCTTCGGCCATCCCGATGTCTATATTATCTTCATGCCCGCGGTGGGTATGGTTGCCACCATCGTAACTGTCTTTGCCCGCCGCGCCGTCGTGGGCTACAGCCTGATTGTGATTTCGCTGGTGTCTGTGGGCTTTCTTAGCTTTGCCCTATGGGTTCACCATATGTTTGCCACAGGGCTGCCAGAACTCTCGCTCTCCTTCTTTACCGCGGCGAGTATGATGATCGCCATTCCTACGGGCATTCAGATCTACTCTTGGATCGCCACGATCTGGGGGGGCAAACCTGTCTTTAAGACGCCCTTTATGTTTATCCTCGGCTTTCTGATCATTTTCATCCTCGGTGGCTTAAGCGGTGTGCTGCTGGCCTCAGTGCCCGTTAACCTACAAACGCATGACACATACTTTGTCGTTGCACACTTTCATTACGTGCTGCTCGGCGGCTGGCTCTTCCCGGTTTTTGCAGGCATTTACTACTGGTTTCCCAAATTCCTCAACCGCATGTTCAACGAGCGGTTGGGACAGTGGAATTTTTGTCTGCTTTTCATTGGCTTCAACATGACCTTCTTTCCCATGCACATCAGTGGTATCTATGGCATGCCGCGCCGCGTCTATACCTATCCAGCCGGATATGGATTGGAGGGCTATAACCTGCTCTCCTCGATTGGTGCCTTTATCATCGCCGCCAGCTTTGCAGTCTTTCTCTATAACATGATTACAAGCGCACGCAGCGGCCCACCCGCGCCATCGAATCCCTGGAATGCCGACACGCTGGAGTGGGCCACGCCTACGCCAATGCCCGAATATGGCTTTCGCCGCTTTCCATTTGTACGCAGCCGCCATCCTTTGTGGGGTATGGAAGATGACCCGACGCCAATCAGCCCAAAGACACAAAAGTTGCTCGATGTATTAGAAAACTATCCACATCATTACCGGGCACAGCTCACCACCACTACCGTTGAGGCAGAACCCGAAGAGGTCTACCGTGTGGCTGGACCGTCGATCTGGCCCTTTTTGAGTTCTCTCGCCATCGCGGGAATCACCATTGCGCTTGTATTTTCGCAATATCTACTGGCAATGATTGGCATTGTCGTGACCCTAATCACCTTGATTCTTTGGCACAGAGATGACAGAGCCTTCAGGAATATCGAGGAAGAGCTTGCGTTCGAGCGTGAATATGGAGTTCCCCTGCGCCCCCAAGGCAGTCTCGCTGTCTTTCGATGGGGGATACGCCTCACTGTTATTACGCTGGCAACTGCCCTGGCGACGCTCGTCTTTAGCTATCTGTATCTGCGACTGAAGCCGCCGCAATGGCCCCCGGCTGGAATCCCGATGCCCGATGCCATTTTGCCAGGGATTGGCGTTGCGCTGCTGCTGGTGAGCATACTCCCCATGGGGTATGCCGCACGCGGTATCCATCGCAACCGGGCATCAGCGGTACGATGGGGACTGATCATCGCCGCCCTACTCGGTATCCTCTATATCGGGATCAATTTCTATAACTATCGCAATCTTGGCTTTACTCACCAGTCCCAAGCATTTGGCTCAATCTTTATGGTGCTTGACTGGTTTCAAATGTTGGTAGCGGCGGGTGGCGTAGTGACGCTGCTGATCGTGTTGGTTTCGTTTGTGCGCAGTCTCCAACAAAATCCAGGAGAGCAGCCCAACCGTCACCAGTCCATTCGAGAGATTGCGATCTTCTGGTATTACGTTGTCGCGGCAGGGGTATTGACCTATCTCTTGTTGTATGTCGTGCCGCGCTTCATCTAGCTGATCGATATGAGGAAGGCCATGTCTCGCACGATTTCGCCTCTATCGCTGGCATTTACGCTGCTTGCCGGACCAATTCTGTGGTTTGTTCACTTTGTGCTGGTCTACGCCGCTGCCGAGTTTGGCTGTCGTGCCAATTTCAATAACTTGATCTTCTTCACGCCAGAGAGTATTCGCTCCACCATCATCGTCGTGACTGTTGTGGCTTTGGTCGGCGTGCTTTGGGGAGGGCTGCTGGGGTATCGCAGTTTGAAGGCGATTCAAAACAGGGGCCATAGCGATCCATCCTTGCAGGAGCTACCAGACGACACGCGCATCCGGTTCTTGTTGATGCTTGGCATGACGCTGAATGCCTTCTTTTTCCTCAATATCCTTGTGACGGTTATGCCTGCCTTCTTTGTGGGTGTCTGTGACATGGCGGTTTGATATGCGCCTACTAAGCATTGTCGTACTTCTATTGCTAATCCCCTACAGAGCCATGGCCCATGCTGGGGGTGCAGTTCCCGAAGACCTATGGCAGCACTGGAACCTGGATCCGCTGCTTTTGATCGGGTTGCTGCTACCGCTCTATCTCTATAGCCGCGGGGCCATGACCTATCCGGTGACACGCTGGCGCACCGCACTCTTTGTCACAGCAATTGCGACGCTTTTTATTGCGCTCATCTCGCCCCTTGATGCGTTAAGCGAATCACTCTTTTCAGCCCATATGGTGCAGCACCTACTCTTGATTCTGGTCGCCGCGCCACTGCTCGTGGTGAGCCGCCCCCTTTCACCTTTGCTGCGCGGGCTGCCCCAACCGTGGCGCAATGCATTTGGAAGCCTCATGCAGATGCGCTCTGTCCAACTGATCTGGGCGAGACTAACAGCGGCAATTGTGATTTTGCTAGTTCACCTTGTGGCTTTGTTGGCGTGGCACGTCCCTGGGTTATATAGCGCAGCCATCAATTATCACTGGATTCATATCTTGGAACATGCCAGTTTTTTCATCACGGCAGCACTCTACTGGTGGGTACTCTATACCGCTGACCATTTTGGCGGACGAATCTTGTCCGTGTTCATTGTCATGATGGTGAGTGGCTTGCTGGGCGCGCTGATGACCTTTGCCAGCGTGCCCTGGTATCTCGATCATGTGCCCTATGTCGAGGCTTGGGGATTGACGCCGCTAGAGGATCAACAACTTGCCGGACTCTTTATGTGGATTCCAGCAGGTACCCTTTATGTGGCTATCATGGCCCTGTTCTTGGGTACGTGGCTCAGTGCACTTGAGCGAAAGACGGATGAACACGAACAGCGCCCCGTGAAGGACATGCACAATGCATAAATGTTTGCTGGCTGCTTTGCTTGTCATGCTGCTTACCGGCTGTAACCGTGGCATCGGTCATGTGCAAAAAACAGTTCCTCATGGGGATGCGGAGGCAGGACGTCAGGCCATCATTGCCTATGGATGTGGCTCCTGCCATGTCATTCCCGATGTCTCGGAGTCCTATGTGGGACCGCCACTTGGCGAGTATGCACAACGCCATTATGTGGCAGGAAATCTTCCGAATACGGCAGAGCATTTGATTGAATGGATTCAAAATCCACAAGCGATTGAGCCAGGAACGGCGATGCCCAACCTGAATGTAACTGAAATAGATGCCCGCAATATGGCCGCATATTTATACAGTAAGTAGAGAGGCACAAACCATGAGCGATAAACCAGAGCAGCGCGTGCGTATCTCGCGGCGTGGCTTTTTCAAAGGCGTTTTGATCACAGCAGCAAGCATTCCCGTGGCGACCGCGGGCGGCTGTTCGTCGCCAAATGAACAAGCGTCCGCACCAGATCAACAAGCGTATCCTACATCAAACCTGACGCAGACGGGCCTACAACCATCACCGCCACCGCCGCTCAATCCCGATGTGCCGCTTGCGCCTGCCATCCCACCCGACCTATCCAAGTTGCGTACCTTCACACCCCATGAGGCGCGCACAGTCGAAGCACTCACGGCGCGTATTCTGCCCGGCACACCGGAAGACCCCGGTGCGCGCGAAGCGGGCGTGACGACTTATATTGACAATATGCTCGCCTATCAAGAGGGATTTACCGAAACAACCTATCGCGAACCACCCTATGCACAGATTTACAGTGGGGATTCCCCACCAGAGGATGAGGGAACTATGAGACGGTGTGGGTTGCTGCTGACCAAATCGAGCGGTATGGCTACCAATCGATCCTTTCCCCGCGTGAGGTCTATCGCTTGGGTGTAATCGCTGTCGATGCCTATTCCCGCTCAAAATTTGGGATGACCTATATCGAGCTCGAAGAAGCGCAGCAGGATTCCGTGATTGAAGATATGGTCAATGGTGATGCTACGGCTGGCTTTGAGTCTATCTCCGCCACCTCCTTCTTTGCCGTGCTGCGCCGCCACACTGCCGAAGGCATGTTTAGCGATCCTGCTTATGGCGGCAACCGCGACATGGTGGGCTGGAAGTTGATCGGCTATCCCGGTGCCCAGCGTGCCTATACAGAGTATGACATTCTCACCGAAACCACGCCGCGCCCCCCACAATCACTTGCACAGTTGCACCCATTTAGCCCTGGTGAATACTCAGGCCCCTACACTGTGCTGCCAGTGAGTGGTTCGCAGGAAGAATACCCGGTTCACCATGATCATCCATAATGCCAAATAGATTGGGAGTCGCTTTATGACCGTCTTTCCCAAAGTTGAAGTTGTTACGGTGGGTGCTGGTTGGACAGCGGGCATCATTGCCCAGCAGCTTACCGCAGAAGGGTATCGCGTCGTTTCGATTGAGGCAGGTGGCGACCGTTTTGCAAACCCGGATTTTGCTCATAACCATGACACACTCTATCACATGCTACGCACAGGGTTGATGTTTAACTTGAGCAAAGAGACGTGGACATGGCGACCCAATCCGGATGCGCCATCGCTGCCCATGCGTCAATTTGGCTCGTTCCATCCTGGTATCGGCGTGGGTGGGGCTGGCGTGCATTGGGCTGCACAGACCTGGCGCTTCTACCCCACTGATTTCCGTTACCGTTCGCATCACATCGAACGCTATGGCGAAGAGAAGATTCCCGAAGGTTGCACAGCGCAGGATTGGGGCATTACCTATGAAGAGTTGGAACCCTATTATGACCGCGCCGACTATGAGATTGGTTTGTCCGGGCAAACAGGCAACTTGAACGGGGCTATTTTGGAAGGTGGCAATCCTTTCGAGGGGGCGCGCAGCCGTCCTTATCCCCTGCCGCCACTGATCCGCAGCATTCCGGCAACCATGTTCTCTGAAGCGGCGCGCACTTTAGGCTACCATCCCTTTCCACAGCCAGCATCCATTCTCTCGCGTGCCTATCGTGACCTCTCTGGTCGAGAGCGGGCGGCTTGCGTCTATTGTGGATTTTGTACACGCTATGGCTGTGAGGTGGATGCAAAGGCCAGTGCCAATGCCAGCCATATCCCAATGGCGCTCAGCACAGGGCTGTATGAGATTCGCCTCTACTCCAAAGTGATCTCGGTCAATGTCAACAACGCAGGGCTGGCAACGGGTGTAACCTATGTGGATATGCGTACCGGAGAGCGGCATGAGCAACCAGCGGATGTGGTAATTTTGTCCGGTTTTACGCTGACCAATGTGCGCTTGCTGCTTCTCTCACGCAGCGAGGCCCATCCACAGGGGATTGGCAATGATCAAGGTCGGGTCGGCAAAAACTATACTTACCAATTGTTGCATACACCCGCCAATGGCCTCTTTGAAGGGCGGCGATTTAATCAATACATGGGCAACAGTTGTCTGCAAGACGTTGTCGAAGACTTTAACTCCGATAACTTTGATCACAGCGATCTTGATTTTATTGGCGGTGCTTCGATTACGTGTGGCGGGGGTGAGCGCGAACCGATTACGTCGGCGCATAATATGCGGCCAATCGGCGGCAACGCGGCTCCAAGTGAGGAGGAAGAAGCGCCGCGAACCCATCCTCCACTCGCCGGAGAATTGGGCACGCTCACCAATGACAGCACCATGTGGGGCAATGAATGGAAGGAGGCGCTGCGTAATAGGTGGGATAGCACGATTGCAATCGGTATCCAGGGCGAATCTTTGCCCTATGTTGATCAATTTCTTGATCTTGATCCGACCTATAAGGATTCGTTTGGGCTGCCACTGCTCCGCATCACCTTTGATTTTCATCCCAACGACTATAACTTATGTCGCTACGTCTCCGCTCGCTGTGGTGAGATCATGCGCGCCATGAACCCCACAGAGATGAGCACCACCGAGGAATTGGAGCCTTACAAGATCTATAGTTACCAAAGCACGCACAACACCGGGGGTGCGATCATGGGCACAGACCCTGGCACGTCGGTCACAAACAAATATGGTCAGGTATGGGATACGCCCAACGTCTTTGTGACAGGTGCGGCACTCTTCCCACAAAATCCGGGGATGAATCCCACCGGCACAGTGATTGCGCTGGCATACCTCGCTGCCGAAGCGTTGCGAACCAAATATTTCCGCGCTCCGGAGGAGGTCATGAGCTGATGCTGACTCGACGCCAGTTCTTCTGCCGGATGAGTGGCGTGTATATCCTGGGTAGCATGCTGGCAGCATGTGGGGTCACCAACCGCGAGCCGGATTATACGGTTACGATCCGTCACGGTATCAGCTTCGAGCCATCGAGTCTCTCGATCCCACTCGGATCGATGGTGGCGTGGCATAACCAAACGGATCATGTGCATACCATCACATCTGACCCAGCCAAAGCACAGATGCCCGAACGCATTACGCTCCCAGAAGGCGTCACCCCCTTTGATTCAGGCGATCTATATTCCGGCCAACGTTGGGTCTATACGTTCGACACACCTGGAACCTACGTCTATTTCTGCCGTTACCATGAGATCGAGGAAACGTTGGGGGTAATCGTTGTCACTGCCTGAACAGGCATGTTCCGCAAACATCGTTCTTAAGGAGAATCTACCATGAGTACCTATATTAAACGCCGTGAAGATGTGAATCCTGAAGAAGGCCTGCGCGAGTATGGCGATGTAGAGTTTGCCGACCCGACGAACCACAAATACCCCATCGACACACCAGATCACATTCGTGCAGCCTGGAGCTACATCAACCACAAGGACAATGCGGCGAAATACGAGCCAGATGAAGTTGAGATTATCAAGAGACGTATCAAACGCGCCGCGGAGAAGCACGGCATTGAAATCAGTGAAGATGATGAGTAGAGGACAGCGTTTGACACGCGTCATTCTACCCCGCTTCTAGAGAGATTGGCAGCCCCGGACACGGCATAACCAGGTGCATATCACTCTGACCATACCGGGCCGCGGTGTACGCGGCCCGGTATGGTTTCGACTGCATGTTTACTTACCTCATATAGCCCAGACAGTAGATAGCCCCGAGAGCATATAGCCCCGAGAATAGCACAGTGATGTTGCTCCTCTCATGAACTACGCTTACTTCGGTTGATCATTCCACGCCTATTGACGTAGCCAATTATCAGGAATTTGACAGTTGACTGCTTAGGTTTCGCCATTAAAACTAGAATAGCAGGAAAGCATATATAATTCATCTCTTCCTTGTAATATCAATTGCAACATCAAACGACTTGAGGCCCCCGCGTACATAGGAACTGCATACCCTGGGATCTGGTATAAATTGAAGCTATCTATGAAGAAGAAGGTTAAAATGCAGGTCATCTCCTGTGTGTACTACGCACGCAATATTCTATATAGCGCAATGGCTCGTATAGGTCGCAGACAGAGCGTAAGGCTAATTGCGGGTCTCTCGCAGATCATGCTGCTTGTAGCTTGCACTTCCTTAGCCTCAACGTCAGAAACTCACCCCGCACTGGCGGAGGAATTGACGATTTATGGCTGGGAAGGCTACATGCCACAGTCAGTTCTTGATAAATTCACTGCTGAATATGATGTTGCGGTACGTTATGTCACCTATGACAGTGCAGCAGATTCAATCGAAGCGATGCGCCGTGGTGATGACTATGATGTCATTGTGGTAGACAACCTAACAGTGCCAATTGCAGCACAAGAAAATCTACTCGCCGAACTCGACTACCGGAACATCCCCAATTTCGAGCATGTAGCAGCCGATTTCCGCGATCTGGCTTTTGATCCCCATAACCGATATTCGGTGCCATTTCAGTGGGGAACAACGGGTATTCTTTATCGAACCGACTTGGTCAAAGAGCCAATCACGCGCTGGGCTGATCTTTGGAACCCGGTGCACCCTGGCAAGATCTTCGTGGGGGTCAATAGCCGCAATGCCGTGGGTATATCGCTCAAAATTCTGGGGTACTCCTTCAACTCCGAAGAGCCGGAAGAAATTGCCCAGGCAGGCGAGCGGTTGATGGAGATAAAGGATAAACTATTCTTCCAGGATCCATTGCTATTCAGTGGAGTACCTTACCTGCTGAGTGGTGAGGTCCAAATCAGTGGTGGCTATACCTTTGATATGCAGCGGGAAGAAGAAATGGAAAACATCGCTTACATCATTCCTGAAGAGGGCACTGTTATCTGGATGGATAATCTCGTCATCCCTGCGAATAGCGCGAAAAAGTATACGGCTGAACTCTTTCTCAATTTTATATTGCGTCCAGAGATCGGTGCCCGAATTGCCACGGAAGCCTATGTGGCAGTGCCCAATCAGGGAGCCTATGCATACATTGACCCAGCCATTCTCAACAACCCGCTGATCTTTCCCAAGGCAGAGGATCTTGTCAATGCTGAATTTTACGAGCCGATCAGCCCGGAAGCACAGGCACAATATGACGAGATTTGGGCGAATATTGTTGCCACTCCTCAATAAATACGATCTAGGCTCAAATAGAGCAACCATTCTTCAAATAAAGCGCGTGCGCGCTGTGCAACAGAAAGTTTGACTCTTCGAATGATTTACCGTTCCCTAACGTTGCACAACAAGTTGCTCATGGCAATGGGCGCTATCCTGCTGGTCTCTCTCGTCGTGATTGGCACGGGAGTTTCTGTCTATGTTGCGCGCAGTGAAGAGACTGCTTGGCGGACGCGCCAGATGGCGGATGCGCGCCAAGCAGCACAGGCGGTTGCTATGTTTATGGAAAAGTCGCACTCGGCGCTGTCGCTTCTTGGGCTAATTGACATGGAGAGTCACGCCAGACATCCTGAATATCTACAAGAAACGCTCAGAGAGTATCCAAGCCTTCTAGAGATCGTAATCGTAGATAGAGAGGGAAGGGTTCTGGCTGCGGCACATTCGGATGCCAACCTGCTCGGCAATGCATTGACCGTTAGCCAATCCAATTGGTTTCAGACTGCGCGTGATGGCAACGACTACATTGGCAGCCTCCAGGTCTCTGCACAGAATAGTCCTTATGTGATCATGGCGATTCCTGGCTCACATGATGAAGTGCTGGCAGCACGCCTCAAGATGGAGCTCCTCTGGCAGATTGTAGGAGATATGAAGTTCTCCAATATCAGCAAGGCATATGTGATTGACCAAGACGGGCGTCTTTTGGCGCACACGCTTGGAGATATGGTGTCAACTTATAAGACGATTGACGGGCGTCCAGAATATTTAGCCATCATACAGGCTCCCTCTCATAGCTGGTATGGGCCTTATATAAATCTTGCTGGGGATCGGGTGCTGGGCGCATCCACGCCGTTGGCGGACACAGATTGGATTATCGTCAGTGAGGTAATGCGGAGCGAGGTCTTTGCTGGCAGCACTTCTGCGCTTATTGTACTTGGCGGTGGAATGCTTCTCTTTGCGCTTGTGGTCATGGTTGCCTATAGCTACGTCCTACGGACCTATATCTTTGCACCGATCTATACCCTACGCATAGGTACCATGCTGATTGGGCACGGCGATCTCAATCATCGCATCCCTGTCATTCGGCGCAATGAGATTGGCGAAGTGGCTGCGGCCTTTAACGAGATGGCACGCTGCTTACAAGAGCGGGATGAACAGCTTCTGGCACACTCCCAGGCACTAGCAGCAGAGATCGTCCAACGCCAACGGGCCGAGCAGGCATTGGTCGAAGCAAATGAAGCTTTGGAAAGCAAGGTGATAGAGAGAACAGAGGCGCTCAGTGCGGTACAAGCGCGCTTACAGCATCTGCTGACCAGCAGCACGTCCATAATCTACAGTCTGAACCCGCTAGCCAGTGAGATAGCCGCCACCTATATTAGCGCCAACATTGCTATGTTGACTGGCTATCAGGTAGATGAGTTTCTACAATCACCACTGCTCTGGCAGGAACGCGTGCATCCGGAAGATCGCGAGCGTGTCCTCTCTGCAAAGAGGCACTTGTTGGAGACAGGCCACCATGTGTGCGACTTTCGCTTTCTGTGCAAGGATGGTGAATACCGCTGGTTACGCGATGAAGCTAGAGTGGTTTACAGCGATAGCGGCAAAGCGCCCGAAATCATTGGAACGTGGGTTGATATTACAGACCGCAAGCTTGCCGAAGCAGAACTGCAACTAGCCCGCGATGAGGCGCTGCACGCTTCGCAGTTGAAATCTCAATTTGTTGCCAATATGAGCCATGAGATTCGCACACCCATGAACGGCATTCTGGGTATGGCTGAACTGTTGAGCATGAGTTCCTTAAACCGGGAACAAGTAGAGTGGATTAATACAATCCGCACCAGCGCTACCGCCCTCGTCTCTGTTATTAACGACATTCTAGACTTCTCTAAGATTGAGGCCGACAAGGTAGAACTAACCTATAGCGATTTTTCTATCCTCTCAACTATCGAGAACGTAGCCGATCTCATGGCGGTGCGCGCCCGCGAAAAAGGGATATCGCTGATGACCTTTGTGGAGCCGGAACTGCCATCTCTGGTGAATGGCGATCCCTTACGCCTGCGCCAGGTTCTTCTCAATCTCATCGGTAATGCTGTGAAGTTTATTGATGAAGGTGAAGTTGTCGTTCGTGCTGTCCAGGAGCGTGCTGTCCAGGAGCAGGACGAGAGTGCTAGTGATGAAATCACCAACCACAAAGTGCGGGTCCGTTTTACGGTCAGCGATACTGGCATTGGCATTGCACCAGAAGAGTGTGCGCTCCTGTTCAAGCCATTTGTCCAGCTCGATGGCTCAACCTCGCGCAAGCACGGCGGCACGGGCCTAGGACTTGCTATCAGCAAACGGTTAATTGGAATAATGGGCGGCACGATGGGCGTCGAAAGTGAAGTGGGCAAAGGTTCCACCTTCTGGTTTACGGTTGAGTTCGAACGCAGCCTAGAGCAAACACCGATGGCTATTGTCGAGCCACAGCCATTGCGTGGTGTACGCGTGCTCGTCGCAGACAGCAGTATCACGCAATACGAGATTATCCAGCGGTATTTGGAAGTATGGGGAATTCGCACAGACTATGCAGCCAGTTGTGATGCAGCACGAGCGCAGTTACACCGTGGCGTTGGTGAAGGTCATCCTTACTATCTGCTCTTTTGCGACGCGGCGCTACCAGATGCGGAGCTCACCAATCTCTTGCAGGAAATTGAGAGCGATGCGGAGCTGTCTCTCACCCATGTGGTGGCGATTGGCTCCATGCTCAGACCCAATAACGCTCAACAGAATGCGGGTTTGCCAACGCACCTGTTTCTCAACAAGCCATTACACCATGCGCAATTGTTAGGGGCTTTGGCTAGAGAAGTGCCGAACGAGCGCGATATTATGGCCCAGGTTTCAGAGGCGGTTGTGATCGACAGTTCGCTACAACACAATAGCTCACAAGCAAATCCGGATCTGTCTCCACTTCACCAAGTGCGTATTCTTTTGGTAGAGGACAATATCGTCAATCAAAAGGTTGCCCTGCACCAGTTGAAAAAATTAGGCTATTGGGCCGATGTATCCAATGATGGACAAGACGCGATTGACAAGGTGAGCAGGGGCGAGTACACGCTGCTTCTCATGGATTGCCAAATGCCTATGATGGATGGGTTTGAAGCGACACGCATCATCCGCCAACAAGAGGCAGGTAGCGGACAGCACATCCCGATCATTGCCATGACAGCCAACGCGATGGAAGGCGACCGTGACCTCTGTCTGAGTGCTGGCATGGATGATTATATTCCTAAACCTGTCCAGTTTGAACAACTACGCCAGACGCTCGAACGGTGGATACCGGAGCATATTCTTCAATAGGCGAGAAACGCGCCCTGGGGCACCCGACAGAGTCGCGTGCCCTTGTTCGTAAACAGGAAGCTGTTTTACTGGACAGTCACGGGTTTGCCACCTTCGGCAACCGAGCGGAACATGGCATCAAGGAGTTCGACGGAGCGTGCCGCGACTTCCCCTGGCGAGTCATTTGTGCCGTGCCCCTGAATCAGGTCCACAAAACGGTTAGGAGGCCCATCGCAGTTATACTCACCCGCGTTGACCGGAAGTTCCTTGCGGACATGGTTGCCATCGTGCCGCAAGATCTCTAGGCGCGCCCGGTCTAGGTCAAGCGTTAGCACGCCCTCGCTGCCAAAGATGCGAATATCAACCTGAAATCTACTGCCTGGGGGTAAGGTGGCAGCACCGGAGATAGCACCTGTGGCACCATTATCATAGGCAACCGTGGCCGCGTTATACATATCCACCGACGAGTTGGGCGCGGTCATACGTGCACTCACTTCCTGGGCGCGCAGGCCAGTCAGCCAGAACATTAATCCGGAAGCGTGGGTCATCTGCCCATGAGCATAGCCGCCACCATTCTCCTTCACTTGCCAGGTTGCTGGGTCTGGCTGGGTAAAGGAAGGAACCCGCTGTTCAGGAGCCTCACCACTGCCGCCAAAGAGGGTTTTGGTGGGCGAGGCCATGTGACAGAGCACATATTCAATCTGGCCGACCACACCTTGATCCATGTATTGTTTTGCCTGAAGGACAAAGTCTTTGTAGTGCCAGCCATAGGGCACAATCAGGTGTAGATTGCGCTCCTTCGCCAAATTCACCAGTTCCCAGGCCTGACTGGCCTTAAGCGTCATCGGCTTTTCACACATGACATGACGCCCACTGAGCAAGGCTGCGCGCGTGTGTTCGTAGTGGAGATGGTGTGGCGATGTGACGACTACGCCATCGAGATCTTGCTCAAGCAGCTCGTGATAATCTTCTGTGGCAAATGGAAAGCCAAAGTTATCTTTGACCTTTTGCAGCATATCTGCCCCTAGGC
>CAMPHP010000001.1 GCA_946885925.1 uncultured Litorilinea sp. | reverse complement strand
TGATCATTTCGAGCGCATCACGGCCTGTGGTAACACCGCCAGTCCCAATAATGGGGATATGCGGAAATGCACGATAGAGGTCAAAGACGCACTTGAGCGCGATGGGTTTGAGAGCGGGGCCGCTAATACCGCCTGAGATATTCGCCAAAACCGGCTGTCCACTCTCGACATCAATGACCAGTCCGGGCATGGTGTTGATCGCACAGAGCGCATCGGCCCCTGCTTCGATGACGGCGTGGGCAATTTGGGTGACGGATGGCACATTGGGGGCGAGTTTTACAATGACAGGTATGCCCAGCGGGGCAGCCGCAGCCTTTACATAGCTGGTGGCTTGCGCTGCACTCGTGGGATTGGCAGCAAAAGGTTCACCAAACTCGCTGTGGACATTGGGGCAGGAGATGTTGACTTCGATAAAGTCGGGGCGCGCTTGAGCGATAATCGCGGCGACTTCGCCAAACTCCTCGGCAGTGCTAGCAAAGATGCTGGCGATCAGCGGGACCCCCAACTCATCAAGAACGGACTTCGCAGATCGCAAAAGCCCTACTTCATTCTCAGCACCCGGATTCGCCAAGCCAATGGCGTTAATCAGGCCGTTGCCCCAATCCAGGCAGGAGGGGTTGACATGACCTGCACGCGGGGTCGGGCCACAACTTTTGGCTGTGACTGCGCCGCAGCCTGCGCGTGCTGCCCGCTCTAGGAGACTGCTGGTAGTTCCCCAGATGCCACTTGCAAGCACGAGTGGAGAATTGAGCGAATGGCCCAAGAAATCAATTTGTGTGCCCATCTTTGTAATTCCTAACCCATCAGCTTCCGGCCAAAAAGGCGCGAACTTCATCAGCAGTGGCTTTGTCTAGCCGCTTGTTTTCTACAAGATAATCGAGCATGGTGGGCAGTGTAAAGACCGCATGGGCGCGCACACCCATCTCGGCGAGGTTGGCAACGCCACCTTGCCCGCGATCAATGAGGACGACTACATCTTCTACAATTAAGCCAAGGGCGCGCAGCCGTTCGATTGATTTGATGACACTGCCACCACTGGTGATCAAATCCTCAATAATGACCACGCGTTCGCCTGGCTTCCAAAGCCCTTCTACATCTTTACCAAGGCCATGTGTCTTGACTTCTTTGCGTGTATAAATCAGCGGGATGCCTGTACGCAGGCTAACTGCTGTGCCGATTGGCAGTGCCGCGTAGGGAATGCCCGCCAAGCGGTCAGCATCTAAATTGTTCACAATCGCGGCATAGGCATCTGCTGCCTTGATCAAGAGGGCTGGGTCGCTGACCAAGAGGCGCAAATCAATGTAGATGGGCGAACGCTGCCCACTAGCAAGCGTGAAGTCGCCAAATTTCACGGCGGCAAGGTCGACTAGGCCATCAATCAGGCTTTGCTCTTGAGGCTGAAGCGACGATGGCGCTATGCTAACTGGATGGACTTTGCTGCTGCGTGCGGCATTGATTCCATCGCGCATCGCTTTGGCAGCGGCGGCGGGGTCATCAGCCTGGGCAATGCTGCGGCTGGCGTTGACAACAATGCCTTGCCCATCCTTACGAATTCCTGCTATCACAGATGCCTCCAGATCCCCTCCCTGTGCGCCCACGCCAGGGATCAGGAACCAGGCATTGGGTGCTGCGGCGCGGGTCGCTTGGATGGCGTCAGGATAGGTTGCACCGACCACAAGCCCGATATTGGGGGCCCAACGGGTGACGGTGCGCGCGATATGGATATAGAGAGGCTGGTGTGGCTCGCGATCCAGGCTGCGCCAATCGTTAACTTCAAGTTCTTGGAAGTCAGCAGCACCGGGATTGGAGGTGTGGCAGAGCAGAAAGAGTCCCTTGCCCGGATATTTCAAGTAGGGTTCGATGCTGTCGCGACCTAGATAGGCGTTGAGGGTGATGGCATCGACTCGCCACTGTTCAAACATAGCTTGGGCATAGGCAACAGACGTATTGGCCATGTCGCCCCGTTTGGCGTCTAGTAAGACAGGAATGTCGTCCGGAATGGCGTCTAGGGTCGCGCGCAATAATTTTGCACCAGGAATACCCAGTGCTTCGTAGAAGGCAATATTGGGCTTGTAAACGGCGGCATAGGGCGCTGTGGCGTCGATGATGGCGCGATTCCATGCCAGCAGTGCTTGGATTGGATCGCTATGGGCTTGCTGAAATCGCTGCGGGATATGAGCCAGTTGTGGGTCGAGTCCAACACAGAGGAGGCTGTTATTGCGGTCGATGGCGGTGTGGAGTTTACTGAAGAAATCAGAGTTACCTGACATGGCACCCACCTTTTCTGTTGTTCTCTGTCTACACTGTTCTCTGTGTATAGCTCTTTACGATATGTTTCTGCGTGATGTTTCTGCGTGATGTTTCTGCGTGTTGTCGTCTTTATCAGCCAGTCAGCTTATGCAGATTAGACACCTTGTGCAGATTAAACATAGACAATGGCTGGCGCGTAGCGTGTATAGGACTGTGGAGCAAAAACCAGTTCAGGCTTGCCATAATTCCCTTCAGCATCGCGTGTAATACGCCAGACACCAGCAGGCGGAACCGGATTATCGTTATCGAAAATACGGCGATAGTGCTCCATTTCGGCACGATCTAGCCCCAGGTCAGCGAGCAAGAGGCGTATTGGTCCACCGTGGGTCACAAGGGCTAATGGTCCCCGGCTGGCGCTTTCGTCAAAGGCTGCGTCGAGACAGATGCGGCAGCGGGCGAGTACGTTGGCTTCCGCTTCACTGCGCTCCCATTCGATAATATCAACATCAGTCACCACATCCAGCCCTAAGAATTCAGCCGCAATTTGTGCGGTACGCAGGGTACGCTCCATTGGGCTGGCATAGATGCCGGTGATGCCGGTGGTCTGGAGGAACTGGCCCAACTGCCTTGCCTCGGCTTCGCCTTGTTCGGTCAACTGCGGTCCTGGTGGAATGTCATAGCGAATGTCTTTGCGATTCCAGTCAGGTGTAGCGTGGCGAATTAAATAGAGGGTGGCAGACATAGAGTAGATGCTTTCTTGGAACATGGACAATACACGCACCGTGCGACAGGCAAAAAATATTCGTGTGCTGAATTCGCTCCGCCAGAGTGACCAGGCAACCCCGTGTCACCCAAGACGGTCCGCTTACCGTTGCTACCTTCCGGTCCTGGCGGGGTTCACGGTGTCCTGCCGCACGGGACCCAGTTTCTGACGGAGCGAATTCAACACACGAATATTCAATTGACGGAGCGGAGAGGGAGGGATTTGAACCCTCGAACCCTTTCAGGTTACGAGCTTTCCAGGCCCGCGCACTAGGCCAGACTATGCGACCTCTCCAAAGCCGTCCAGTATTATACCCTGTATAGGCAATTTGAGCAAGTTTCAGGAGTGAATCGCCAACATGTGTTTATTGCAACGTTAGGACCAACGTTAGGACAATTTCTAGGTCAGGACGATTACTATACTCCAAGGCCTTGGCGGTTGACATAGCGGGTAAGGGCATTTACAAGAGCAGTGGGTGAATACTCGGTGGGTAGCACTTGGACTTGCAGGCCGAAAGCCTGGGCTGCCGCAGCGGTCTGGGGATCGAGGCAGGCAACGGTCACATGATCCAACATAGCAAGCGTGCCACCCTCGGATTGGAGCCGCAGCGAGAAGTGCCGGACGCTGTTTTCGGTCAGAAAGACAACAGCATCGACTAATCCCCCCCACAGCAAACTGGGGAGCGCATCACCTCCACGCCCTAGGAGGAGGCGATAGGCAGGAACCGCAATCACATCAGCTTGGGCCGCGGCCAAAAGATTCGCCCAATCGGTGCGGCTGTGCGAACCAAGTGGAAGCAGCACGCGATTGCCGGGCTGAAGTTGCATGGCTGGTATGAGTTCCTCATGCGTGCTAAAGAACGGAAGCGCAAATTCCCAACCAGGCAACTGATCAATTATGGTTAGACGTGTTTTAGCACCATAGGGAGCTAGTTTGGTGCGTGATAGATCGGAGGGTGTGAGTCGCAAGTGAGCCATGCGTTCTGCGACCGCTTCAACCGCACAAGGTGTGGTTAGCAGCAGCCAATCGATTTCGCCCTGGCGACAGCGTTGCAAGGCAACATCTAACTCCTCATAGGTGTAGGGCGGTTGCATGTGGGCAACTGGGTAAAAGAGTACTTCCGCTTCTCGCTCGCGCAACTGGGCGGCGGGTGTGAGTGTGTCGTCGGCATCGCTAGTGAGCGCGACACGATATCCTTGCAGAGATGGTGGCGCAATCATTGTTGACATGATGAAATCCTACTAAAATTCTTCTACCAAAAGGTATAGTGAGTTGGACCTGGCAGCCTGTAGGATCAGGTTCCCATACTTCTTATTGAATCATGATACTCCATTTTTTCAAGAAGGGGATCATCCCATGCACAACCTCGAACTGCGCGACATTTATATGGCACGGCAAACAATCCATGCATTTGCGCGGCGAACACCATTGGTTTACTCTGCGCCGCTTTCTGCGCTTACACAGGGCCAAGTCTTTCTGAAGTTGGAAAACTTGCAGGAAACAGGAGCCTTTAAGGTGCGCGGTGCTGCCAATCGCTTGCTACAGATGGATTCTGCAGAGCGGAAACGTGGAGTTGTCGCTGTCTCCACAGGCAACCATGGGCGTGCGCTGGCGTGGATGGGGAAACAGTTGGGGATACGCGTGGTGGTTTGTGTGCCAGAGTTGGTGCTGCCCCACAAAGTGGAGGCTATGCGTGCATTAGGGGCAGAGGTGCGGGTTGCTGGTGCCGATCAAGATGCGGCAGAAGCGGCGGCAACGCTGATGGCCGAGTCAGAGGGGTTAACGTGGGTTTCTCCCTTTGATGATCCGTGGGTGATTGCCGGGCAAGGAACCATTGGGATAGAAATCCTAGAGGAGTTGCCCGCGGTCGATGTAGTGGTTGCGCCGCTATCCGGCGGTGGTCTGTTAGGGGGAATTGCGCTGGCTGTAAAGAGTGCTAGCCCTCAGATTCATACAGTGGGCGTGGCGATGGAACGTGGGGCTGTGATGGTGGCAAGTCTTGCCGCGGGGAGACCTGTGCAGCTACCCGAAGAGAGAACCCTGGCAGATAGTCTGATGGGCGGGATTGGGCTGGAGAACCGTTATACATTTGATTTAGTAGGGCGGGTTGTGGATGAGACAGCGCTGGTGAGCGACGTAGAAATTGGACGAGCGATGGTCTATGCGCTCAAGCGTGAGAAGCTTGTGGTGGAGGGGGGCGGCGTGGTGGGGTTGGCTGCGCTGCTTTGCCAGAAGGTCGATGTCCAAGGGAAACGGGTGGCGGTGGTGATCAGCGGGAGTAATGTGGAACTGGGGGTATTGTCACAATTGCTGGTAGAGGCTGAAACGGCGTCAAAGAGAGTAAGACTCTCCTCGACGCCGTTATAAAGCGCTTATATCAGCCGCCCAATTCGCCCAACTGCTCTTCGGCAAGGGCGGCTAAGTTGTCAGTACCGGCTAGTTCAACGGTCTTTTGGAAGTCGGCAATCGCCTTGTCATTCTCGCCGCGGTTGCGATAGACGAGGCCACGACTGAAATAGGCAATGGCGAAGTCGGGGCTAAGTTCGATGGCCCGGTTGTGATCTGCCAGAGCCAAATCTGTGTTCCCGAGATTGTTGTACGCATTGCCTCGGTTGACATAGGCAATTGTAAGGTTAGTGTCTAGCTCGATGGCCTTGGTGAAATCCTCGACGGCTTTGTCATACTCGGTTTTAAGCGCATAAACATTGCCGCGCATGAAATAAGCAGTTGCCAACTTCGCGTCTAGCTCAATGGCTTTGGTATGGTCTGCAATGGCAAGGTCATGTTCACCTTTGCCTGCGTAGGCATTACCGCGATTGAGATAGGCAGGGACTAAGGCCGGGTCCAGGGTGAGAGCTTGTGTATAGTCTGCAATCGCAGCATCGTAGTTTGCCTGACGCTGGTAGATATTGGCTCGACCCAGATAGGCCGCAGTGAGCGAAGTGTCTAGTTCCAGCGCTTTGGTGTAATCCGCCAGAGCTAAGTCTAGCTCGCCCCGTTGGCTGAGTAAATTGGCGCGGCTGAGATAGTTGTTGATCTGGGTGGGGGCAAGTTCAATGCTCCTGGCATAATCGGCTAGCGCGAGATCTGGATTCTCCTGGAGTTCGTAGATACGGGCGCGCCCGGAGTATGCGGCAACGATGGTGGGGTCTAGCTCAATGACTGTGTTGTAATCTGTTAATGCCGCTTCTAGAGCGCCGAGGTTTTGGTGGGCATAGGCACGGTTGAGGAAGGCAGCGGTAAGCTCAGAATCGAGTTCAATCGCTGCATTCAGGTCTGTCAGTGCCTCTATATATTTCGCTTGGACAATCAAGAGATTGGCGCGGCCCAGATAGGCGTTGGCATCATCTGGTGAAAGTTCAATTGCCTTATCATAATCAGCTTTGGCTAGCTCGTACTCCTCTTGGCTCTCATAGATACGGGCGCGGCTGGTGTAGACAATGGAAGAGTCAGGTTCTAGCTCGACCGCTCGAGTTAGATCGGCCAGTGCCGAGGCGGGGTCTTGGAGACCTAAATGGGCAAGTCCGCGGCCTACATAGGCGGCAGTTAGTGTCTCATCCAGGGCTAGCGCGGATGTGTAGTCTGTCAGCGCGTTGGCGTAGTCGCCTTGGATCGAATAGACATTGGCGCGGTTGATGAAGTTACTGGGCGATGTTGGCTGTAGCTCGATAGCCTTTGAGTAATCGGCAAGGGCAGACGCGTAGTCGTTCAAGGCTTCATAGGTACGTCCACGGCTGCTATAGGTAGATACTGCGCCAGGGTCAAGCGTCAGGGCTTGCGTATAGTCCGCAATGGCGGAGGCCATGTCTTCCTGGGCGCGGTAGAGATCGCCACGGGCGGAATAAACTGTGGCGTCGTCGGGTGCAAGCTCAATAGCCTTGTTGAGATCGGCCAATGCCAACGCAAAGTCGCCTAGCTCTTGATAAGCGCGGCCGCGATTGCTGTAAGCGCTGGTTAGAGAGGGATCAAGCGTAAGGGCCTGGGTGTAGTCCTCAATGGCGCTTTCGTAATCGGCCCATGCTTGATAAACCGTGCCACGATTGTCGTAGGCTGCGGCATTGTCCGGTTGTAGCTCGATAATGCGGGTATGGTCCTTGATCGCCAGCGCGTACTTCTGCTGCTCTTCATAGATGCGGGCACGGCTGCTGTAGGCGGCAGTTAGCTCATCGTCTAATTCGATGGCTTTGGTGTAATCCGCCAAAGCTGATACGTCGTTGTCTAGCTCGCGATAGACATTGGCGCGACTGTTATAGGCTGCGGCGTTCTTCGAGTCGAGGGTGACTGCCTGAGTAAGGTCCTTTAGGGCCGCTGACAGATTGCCCTGTGCTACATAGACACGACTGCGGTCGATGTAAGCCGATACAAGCTTGGGGTCGAGACCCAGGGCACTGTTGAAATCAGCCAGGGCGAGATCATAAGTACCTTGTGCCAAATAGACATTGCCGCGGGCGTTGAAGTTGGTTGCACTGGTTGGCTCTAGTTCAATGGCTTTGGTGTAATCAGCGATAGCTTCGGGAAGTTTGCCCCCGGTTTCGTAGACACGAGCGCGACCAACATAGGCGGCAGCTTGTTCAGGGCTAAGTGTAATCGCCTGGGTATAATCGGCCAACGCCGCGTCTGCTTGCCCCAGGGCCAGTTGTACATTGGCGCGACTGGTTAAGAGCGATGGGTCTTGAGGCGTGGCTGTGATGGCCGCGGTGTATTCGACGAGCGCATCCTCCAACTTGCCTTGCTGCTCATAGACGCGTGCACGTCCGGCATGGCTGGCACTGTGGGCGGGATCGATCTCAAGCGCCTTGGCAAAGTCGGCTAGCCCCAAGCTTGGACGTCCCAAAGCAACATAGGCATTGCCACGGGCTGCGTAGAGGCTGGCGTCATCGGGTGTGAGTTTGATCAGGGTCGTATAATCTTCAATGGCGGCAGCATTCTGGCCCAACTGCTCATAGAGACGTGCCCGGCTGCTGAGAGCAGACGCTAGCTTGGCATCAATTTCCAAAACGGCGTCATAGTCGGCGATAGCAGCCTCTAGATCGCCTTGCTCTGCGTGGAGTGCGGCGCGGCTGAGAAGCGCGCTGACATTGGCTGGTGCAAGCTCTAGGGCAACGGTATAGTCAGCAAGGGCAAGAGCCATCTCCCCCTGGGTGCGGTAGATATTGGCACGGTTTACGTAGGTGTTTGGTTCATCTGGGGCCAAGGTGATGGCTTGATTGTAGTCAGCAAGCGCGGCAGCGGCGTTTTCTTGCGCTTCATAGGCACGACCGCGACCCGCATAGGATGGGGCAGAGTCGGGCGCGAGCGCGATGGCTGCCGTAAAGTCCTCAACGGCTTTGGCTGGGTCAGGCAGCAGCAAATAGGCATTGCCGCGATTGATGAGCGTATCAACATCCTCTGGCAGAAGGCTGAGCGCAGTCGTATAATCGGCGATAGCGGCGGCTAAGTCACCATTGCTTTCGTGTACACGCGCACGGCTGCTATAGGCGGTGGCAAGCGTTGGATCGAGAACAATAGCTTGCGAGTAGTCAGCAAGCGCCAGGTCGAGTTGCTCTAGTTCTCGGTAGGCATTGCCTCGGTTGGAATAGGTAGTGGCATTCTGCGGGTCAAGTTCAATGACCTTGGTGTAATCGTCAATGGCCGCTTCATAGTCACCTTGATCGGAGAGCAGGCGTCCTCGGCTAACATACGCGCTGGTGAGCGTTGGATCAAGTTCAATCGCCTTTGTATAGTCTGCAATGGCCTCGGCGCTTTTGCCCATGTCACGGTAGGCATTGCCGCGGCTGTTATAGGCCGATGCACTGGTCGGGTCAAGTTCAATGACTTTGGTATAGTCTTCGATAGATGCTGTGGCTGAAGCTTTGTCATCCTCCAACCGGGCACGATTGGAATAGGCACTGCTTAGATCCGGGTCCAGTTCAATAGCTTTGGTAAAGTCAGCGCGTGCTAAATCGAGACTGCCTTGCTGCTGGTAGATGTTGCCGCGGCTGTTATAGGCATTGGCATTGTCGGGGTCAAGTTCAATGACTCGTGTATAGTCGAGTAGTGCCAGATCCAACTGTTCAGTCAATTCATAGAGGCGAGCACGGTTGTAATAGGCGTTGGCGTTCTCTACGTCTAATTCAAGCGCTTGACCGTATTCGGCTAAGGCACTCTCGTACTCCTCTAGTTGGACATAGATTTTGCCGCGCTCGACATAGACATTGGCATCATCGGGATCAACGGTGAGGGCGCGATTGAGATCTGCCAGGGCTTGCTCGGTATCGCCCAAGGCAAGCTGGGATTGAGCGCGGGCCGTATAGACCAACGGCATATAGGGCGTTAGCTCAATGGCGCGGTCGTAATCGGTAATCGCCACCTCATGTTTGTCCAGCGCGGCATAAGCGAGACCACGATTGAGATAGGCCGCGGCAAGCTTGGGGTCGATTTCAAGTGCCGAAGTAAAGTCCGCAATGGCTTGTTCAAACTTGTTATCACCGGCAGAGGTAAGGCCGCGGTTGTAATACTCGGTGGCTGTGGCAAGGGGGGGCAGCGCGCTTTCTGATGCAGTGCCACCGGCTGTCACGCCAGTTCCCTCGGAAGTCACGGGCTGGATGGGATTGCAGGCTACGACCAGCGATGCAAACGTTAGACTGATGAGGGCCGTTGACCAACGTTTTAGTGACCGTTTTCGTGACATAGTAGGCTACTCCATTCGCTTCGCAATGGGGGAGTGATCGATCTGCGCGTTGGACTCTGGGAGGTGTACTACTCCTACTTATAAGACGCAAAAGGACCACAGTTGAATGCGGTCAGCTTTCACATTTGGATCAACAGAGTCCACAAAGCACTTACCTCGTAATCATCTCGGGATCATAACGGATGGTACATGGAAAAGCTGCGCTACAACTACACTAAACCAACTCAGCTAGACAGACTCAGCTAGACAGACTCAGCTAGACAGACTCAGCTAGACAGACTGTAGTAAACCATCTACAGTCAATAACTACAGTGGGCGTTGCAATAGATACCAGCGGCAGGGACGCCGCTCGGGCTGTGCGATAATCTCTTCAACCAGGGTGAGGTAAGGCCCAAATCGTTGGGCAACCTCGCCGTTTTCCATGCCAACTGGGCCGCTGGTGGGTTCGGCAACTGTAGGATCCGCATCAAAGGCGTAGAGATGATAGTAGCCACCATGCGCAAGATTTGCAACTACATTCTCAACATAATAGGTGCGTAAGGAGCGCGGCAAACTATGGAAGCAGCCGATATCGAGAATGTAGTTAGCGTTTAGGTCGTGGAAAGGAAGCTGGCAGACATCTGCCAAAATGAAGTGCGCTTGACCTATGAGCGCACTTGTTTGCTGTTGCTGACGCGCCTTGATGAGGGGCGCGCCAGCAATTTCGACACCAATTGTGGTAAGTCCTTGGTTGGCAAGATAGCGGACATTCGTACCAGGGCCACAACCTAAGTCAAGAGCCAATCCGTGAGATGGAAGGCGCGCGCTTTGCCAGAACTCAATGACTTCTGGCGGCGTTTGCCCAGTATCCCAAGGTGTTACACCCTGTTGATAGCGGGCATCCCAACGCTGACGGGTGGCGGCTGTGGCCGCGACGAGGTCGCTATGCACCATACCCGTCTATGTACCGTACTCGTCGAAGTAATCTGCCTGCGCCGCTTCAACGACTTTGAGTGCATGGTCGCGGCCATAGGTGCGTTCTACTTTGAGTTTGGACTCCTCGCCGGGGATCATCTTATAGGTGCTGACTTAGTGGCTAAGCCGCTCAATCAGGACGCCGGGTAGGTCTGTAATATCTTGGGCGTGGCCCCACACATTGTCATTTTGCAAGACAGCAATAATCTTATCGTCGGCCTCGCCACCATCGTTGACATCAAGCCCACCTACAATGCGTGCTACGACGATAACTTCTGATCGACTGATGGGACGTTCACTGAGGACGCAGATGTCCAAGGGGTCACCATCACCGAATTCAGCACTTAAGGATAGCTTTGCCACGCGCTTGTCACAGTAGGTGCGCGGGATGAAGCCATAGAGGGCTGGAGGCTGTGAAGAACTGCGCTGTGGCCGGTCGACGCGCAAGTAGCCAGTTACCTTATCAATCTCGTATTTTACAAGGTCGAAAGGGGTAATTTCGATGTATGCATTGACAAGTTGGGGCGGATTGGGACCCGAATCGAGACCATGCCAGGGATGAGGACGCCAACGATAGAAGGGCGGCGGAAAAGCCATACAGGTGTAACTCCTAACAAGCTAAGACTACAGAAAAATCGAACTATGGAAGCAGACGCAGGGTTCCCCACTCCGTCGGATTGTCATGGGTTGTGCGCGCAGGCGAAGCTGACAGCACTGTTTCCTGGGCAGATCCCTCGCTGTCATTATCATTAACACTGAGGTTAAAGCCATAGGCGCGATCTGTGGAAACATTGCCTTCCATTTCAAAGACATACCAAGGAATTAAGACTTCTAAATGATAGCCTTGCTCGGTGGCAATCACTGTTCCAGGCAGAGACAGGGATGATTCACGAGCAAAGGGTAACCAGAGATAGCCACGAATTGCCGATAGAGTATCATCAAAGGCAATGCCAACCTGATAGTCATCGGCGTCTGCCGCGGTTGTGTTGAGATCTTCGGCCAGTTGGCGGTCGAATTGCAGTTCTAGACTATCGCCTTGCCAGAGGTCGCTGCCTTCAGGCCCAGGACGATAGAGCTCATCATTGACGCGTACGGCGAGAACGAGACCGTTGGCATTCCAGCCAACTTGGAAGCTAGCGGAGAGGTCGCCTGGCCCACCGTGATTGCCTGCACCCAGAATGAGAGAGTTCAGGGGCACCCAAGTGCCGGGCCATTCAGAGAAGTCGGCATCCAGGGTAAAACCTTCGGCGCGAATGGCCTCAAAGAAGCCGTTTGGCGCAGGGCGACTTATACCGGCTGCTGGGCGTTCACCGCCCTCTGTTGCAGGGACAGCGGTGGATGGGACATTGCGCCATACATTGTCACCGCCTGCCGCTAACAGCAAGGGCGTCCAATCACTTGATGTGGCAAAGTTGTAGAGGTTTTCGGCTGTGCAACTGGGTACGTCAGAACTGCGTAGGATAAAGCCACGCTCGAACTCTTGGACGAGAGCGCAACCGCCCTTTTCTTGGTCGGACGCCCAACCTAATCCATTGAAGATCTCATCGTTCGTGCTCCATACGTAGCCGAAACCTCGCTGCGGTGCTTGGAGTCCAGGCGGAGGCGAACCACGGTCTGCGGAAGGGCCACCGTCCCAGCCTATTTCGATAGGGAACCAATTGCCGCTGTTGTAAAAGACATACGATGTGTCGCGGTCGCTACGCCAGAGCATGCTGCCCCGCTCAAAGGGCTGATAGGCCGCCCACACAATATTGGCGGGACTGGTGGCACAGCCAAATTGAGCTTGATCATAGAGGGGGACAAAGATCCCTTCTACTTGTTGTGAGCAGAATGCGGTTGCCGTCGCCGTGGGTGATGGGGTCACGGTAACTGTAGGCGTGCCGGTCGGTGTGCCACTCATGGTAATGGCGGCATTGGGGGTGATCGTCACTGTGGCAGTGATTAGGGCGACTTGGGTTGGTGAAATAACGGCAAGGCCCCGTGTAGGTGTTGGGTCAGGGGTCGCTGGGGCCATTCGATTGGATAGGATGATGAACGCTGCGCCTACGCCAAAGGCAAAGAGCGCAACGACGGCAGTTACACCAACCCAAACCCAGTTGGAACGGGGTCCGCCAATCTCATCCTCATCTGGAACTATGTCGAAATCTTCTGCTTCAGGCACGTAGCTAGATGCTTTCTGGCGTGTAATCTTGGCGATAGCCCGGTCAATTTCTCACAATCGCTTTTGCGATTATACGGAGAATCGGAGAGAGCGTCAACGCAAGGGCCAATTGTCGCGCAACTGTTGGATGATCGGAAGGAGCATCGACGCGTTGAGCAGCGCATAGAGCATGCTCAGAGATAGGAGTGTAGCAACGACGATGAGTGACAAACGCCAACCCCGCTTGTCATCTGTGATGGCAACTGGCATGGGGCGAGCATGCAGATTGGGTGTAGCCGCTTTTAGGTGGATTGTCGTTTGTGCCTGAATCGTCTCTGGTTTCAAGACAACGGGAACTCCGATCCACTGGGGAAAGAGTGTTGTGCCGGTAATTTCCATCATCTGGCGCACTTGCTCAGGGGATAAAACCAGCCGTTTGGTCTGACCGGCAAAGTGGAGCACCGGTGTCATGGCTTCTAAGCCCTGAAAGCTAACGTTGGCAATGACCACCTGGCGCGCGGTTCCTTCCAGGTCCGCTGGCTGGAGGCGATAGTTAGCATCGACGATGGGCGAGGTGGACATGAGCAATCATCAAAGAAAATACGCTAAAGAAAAATAGACTAAAGAATAAGTGACAAGCATTCCTCAAGTTTACCCGGCGACAAGACACCTTCCCAATAGGTGCTGACTTTGCCCTCGCGGTCAATAAAAATACTGGTGGGCATTCCGCGTACTTGATAAAGGTCTCGCACTTCGCCTTCTGTATCAAGGACAACTGGCATCATCATATCAAAGTCACTGGCAAAGGCTTCGACAGGTGCCAATTCCTCTTGCACATTGATGGCGATGACGAGCAGATCTTCATTCGCAGCAGCGTGACGGACAATTTCGGGCATTTCGAGCCGACAGGGACCACACCATGTTGCCCAGAAATTGATCAGGATCGGGCGGTTGACCAGATCGGACAGGTAGAGTCCTTGGTCATCATTGATTTGCATACGAAAGTCGGGCGCTATATCACCAGGATTAACACCTGTGACAGAATTGTCTGTCCCGACCAACGTGCCCGACGGAAAGCCACGACCCAAGCCTGTGGGGAAGGTCTCGAGACTCACCGAAGGCAGCGGCTCACCCGACTGGTTTTGCGCTCCACAAGCTACAAGCAAGGCGGCAAGCGGCATACAGACCAGCCCGCGCAAGAGCGTTCTGCGTGGAATTAACGGATTGGAAGTGGCAACAGCGAGAGACATATCAGCATCCTTACGTTGCATTTGAGCTTCAAGCGCCTGACCGTTTGGGCCGAGCGGCACTTTTGATCTTACTCGGATTTGGGACGCATGCCAAAGTCTTGGTCGGGTGGTAATGATTCTCTTGCTTCGTCAAGTCACCTCAAAAATCGAATTTGCCACAAGGCCAAATTAACGCCAAAGATTGGGGCAGCCTCTAGAGGCTGCCCCAGTTTATCCTATATGCACCCTTGCAGCGTGCTGGGTCTATCTTGGTACTAGCCTGACATGACGCGCGTGGCTTCGTCAATGGCTTGGAGCATTTCTTCGATGGTCGTCAGCTTGATGCGTGGGCGACCTGAGTCTTTCCCGCGCATGGTTTCGAACTGGTCAAGAACACGCCAGCCTTCGATGGTGACGTAATGCAGCCCGCGCGATTGCAGAAGCGTTTCAATCCCTGTAGGATCTGCTGCTGGAGCAGGTGTCAGATTCGGGACATCCTCTAGCAGCCGTTGTACGGTGTCCGCAGCATCGGGCTTGTTCGTACCGATGACACCAGATGGACCGCGCTTGGCCCAACCAACCACATATTCACCCGCTATAGGTGTACCCGCTGCCCGGTCAATAACACGTCCATCCTTGTTGTGGATGGTGCCAGTTCGTTCCTCATAGGGAACATTGGGTAGGGCAACGCCCTTGTATCCAACCGAGCGCAATACCATGCCTGCCGGAATCGTAAAGGTTTCGCCTGTCCCGCGAGCATTGAGATATCCATCGAGCGTAGGCGTGAGTTCGTTTCGCTCAATGCATACAGCCCCGACTTTGCCTGCGCCGTCGTCGAGAATCTCAACGGGCGAAACCAAGAAGCGGAAATGGACTTGACGCCGTTTGCCTTGCAATGGACGCTGGGCAAATCCGCGCATAATCTCGATGTTACGTTGTGCCTCTTTGTCGTTGGCGATCTCTTGGGCACTCAGCGGATCTAACTCTAATTCGGCGGGATCGATGACAGGCTCAGCATCTTCTAGTTCGCCAAACTCCTTGATTTCAGGATTGGTGAACTTTACCTGGGCTGGGCCGCGACGGGAAAGGACAAAGATATTTTTGACGCGACTTTCGGCAAGCACCTCTAGTGCGTGATCTGCAATATCAGTTACTTTGAGTTCGTCCGTTGTCTTGGCAAGAATACGGGCCACATCCATCGCGACATTGCCCACGCCCACGACCACAACATTGTCATGGCTGAGATCAACATCCAGATCTACATAATCCGGATGGCCGTTGTACCACGCAACGAACTCGGTTGCAGAGATGCTGCCTGCAAAGTCTTCGCCGGGAATATTGAGCCGCCGGTCGGATTGGGCACCCACGGCGTAGATGATTGCGTCATAATATTGGCGCAGGTCAGCGTGGGTGATGTCAGTACCAAAGTTGATATGGCCGAAAAAGCGAAAACGAGGATCAGCAGCTGTTCGCTCGTATGCTTTTGTTACAGTTTTGATTTTTTCGTGGTCGGGAGCTACTCCATAACGTACGAGACCAAAGGGCGTGGGCAGTCGATCAAACATATCAACGCGCAAATGTAGTTCTTTTTGAGCAAAGAGACTCCCTGCGGCGTAGAAACCAGAAGGTCCTGCACCAATGATGGCTACGTTTAACGGTCGAGCTTCCGTGCCGAGATGTTCAGACACTGTGTTCTCCTCTGAATCGAAATAACAAACTACCGGGGAGCCGCTCGCTACAGTTTTAGCGAACGGTAGCTAGTTATACCCGCTTGAGCATACTCCCAAACTGGCGAGCTAGCGTCAAAATACTGATGCCAAGTTGAAAATAGTCACCGACACCGAGGGCTGCGATGGGGTTTTCTGAGCTTTCCGCTTCGTCGTACCCCTCTGTTGACGTTAAGGCCAGAATTGCGCCTACGGCAGCGCCAACGAGCGTGCCAATGATCAAGGCTTTTGTGCGGTATTTCATCTATTCCTCTCTTCCTGTAAACGAGGACGCGGATCGTCGCAGCAGCCGGTCAAGGAACGTAGAAATACGCGTTGACTGACGCTGGACGCGGATCACCGGGGCGGCTACGTGATAGCTGGCGGCATCCACTTGGATGCGTACCTTGCGCGTGTGGCCCTGAACTTGACGCAAAAGACGAGGTGTCCGTGATACAGCGGCGTGCATCCCTTTCACTGCAAAGATCGAGATAGCTAGTGGCACGATCATGCCGATAAAACAGAGCAACGCCAGCCAAATGATTGCAATGTCACGCCCTAATGCCAAGCTCACAAGTTATCCTTTACCGAATCATCCAATACCAAGACCATCCAATACCAAGATCATCCAATACCAAGATGCCTAATGCCAGAGACCATATCCTCTGATAGTAGCCTTTAATGTTAGTTCGTATAGCGCTGAGTTGTCGGTCGTTTCTACTCATTATGACGAAATAATTGCGAAAACACCACGCATTATTCTAGCAAACAGCCATAGCCCTACCAAACCATGCCCTAGCTGTACGCGATAGGAATCGCGTATCTTATGCGACTTGCACAGGAGTATTGCAGAAAACCGTTAGTCCTAGAGAAGAAAGTTGCGTACAAATTCCTCTTCCTCAGCACGTGTCGAGATCGTGCCGTCAAGCTTGGCGGCGCGCAGGGCGGCTAGGATCTCGCCGTAGATTGGCCCGCGGGACACGCCGAGCGCCGCCAGATCATGACCATCCAGTTCGGTGTGAACATGGGACCAGGTGGATTGATACTGTTCGACATAGGCGAGCAATTGCACCTCGTCGGCATAGAGCACCGGAACGAGTTCGAGCGCAACGGGATCGATTTGATCCAAGATCGCAACAACACGGCTGGGGGGAAGACCCACTGTTGTTAACTCTGGCAGCGCATGGTGCAGCCGCGCCAAGCCGCGCATGAGTTCTTGAGTCTCGCTGCGTAGACCAAGTCGTTTCGTTAACAATACGTGGACGGGTGCAGGAAGTTGCGCGACAAGGATACCCCAGTAGAGACGATCGATAGGCTCTGTACGGAGCAAGGAATTGCTGGGCGCTTGTTCACGAGCCATCCGTAGGGCGGCAAAGGCTTCTCTCATTCGTTCATCGAAATGCAAGGCAGGATCGATGCGCGCCAAGACGTTCAATTCTTGGAGGCGGGCTAGCGCATTTTCGGGATGTTCCTCTTGCAAGATGCGCTCAAGTTCATGGCGAATGCGGGCTGGGGTGACGCGATCCAGCAGTTCAATCGCATTTTGCAGCAGTTCGAGCGTGCGTGGTTCAATGGTGAAGCCAAAGCGCTGTTCATAGCGCACGGCGCGCAAGATGCGTGTGGGGTCATCTACAAAGCTCAGGCTATGCAGTATACGGATAATGCCCTGGTTGAGATCATTGACTCCACCATAAAAGTCCAAGAGTTCACCCCAACGATCTGGGTTGAGACAGAGCGCCAATGTGTTGATGGTAAAGTCGCGGCGATGAAGATCGAGCTTGATGCTGCTGTCCTCCACAGTCGGGAGGACTGTGGGAGCGGTATAAAACTCGGTGCGAGCGGTGACAAAATCGAGATGGGCAGGCAGTTTGTCGATTAACGCTTTAAGCGTTTCGCCTTTCACCTCATTCAGATCGAGGTCGGCCAAGAGTTTTTCTGCCTGCACGGGATAATCAGCATCGCTGAGCAGCCATTTGGCTGTGTTGAAACGTTTGTGAGTCACCACGCGACCACCATAGAGGCTTTGCATGCGCTGGGCAAAGGCGATGGCATTGCCTTCAATGACAATATCCATATCCTGCGTTTCCATATCTAAAAAGCGCCCGTTGAGCAACAGATCACGCACAAAGCCACCTACGATGTAGACAGTGTAATTGAGAACGCTGACCTCTTCGCCTATTCGCTGCAGCAAAGCATGTTGCACTGGGTGCAGCGAGTCCTGCAGCTTCTTGGCAATGGCCTGGGCATGACGGCTGGGGAGTGCTGCTTCGTCCCAGAGCTTGATCAGGTCGGTGCGCGTGACAATGCCGACGATGCGATTTTGCTCATCGACTACGGGGATTTGGCCCCACTGGCTCTCGATCATGCGTTGGCGAAGAATTGAAATTGGTGTGTCCGGGCGGACAGTGACCTGTCCTGCACGCATAAAGCGGCTGACTGGTTGCTTGCCCAAGTCATGGTTTAAGGCACGGTCTGCTTCGCGCCGCGTTAACACACCCAGTAGCTCTTCTCCGCCACCAGGGAGTTGGCGCAGCACCGGGAAACCTTCGTGCCCATAACGGCGCATGAGACGGGCCGCATCCTCAATGCTCATGTCGGGTGTTAGCGTTTGGGGACGTCCTACGCTCATGATGTTTTGTACCGTAATGGCGGTATTGCTGTGGCGCTGGAGCAGTTCGATGATGCGCTGGCTTACTTCCTGTGTGCTACCTGCATCGTGGAGGGGGGCAGCAGCCGCGCGCAGGTGTCCGCCGCCGCCTAGCTCGGTAGCAATCACGCCCACATTGATTTCATCGGTGACACTGCGGGCGACCACTTGGATAATGTCGCCTAGGTCTACAACGAGAAAGAGTGCATCGGTCTCATGAAAATCGCGCAGCCTAGTGGCAAGCGCGCTCAATTCTTCGTCAAAACCTTCAGCCTCGGCAGTGCTAATCACCACAGTATGACCGCCAACGATTATAAATTCACTCTGCCTAATGAGCGTTTCAAGTAGATCGCGCTGCGCCTCGGTCAGTGGATGGCTGAGAAACTGGTTAAGGACATCAAGGTTGACCTTGTGCTCTGGCTGCATTACCCAGGCTAGCGCTTTTGCGTCGCGGTAGGTAGTGGAGGCATAGGTGAGGCTGCCCGTGTCTTCATGAATACCCAGAGCCAACAAGGTGGCATGAAGCGGTGAGAGCGTGACGTTGTTTTCCGCTAGCTTCTCTACGAGGAGCGTGGTATTGGCTCCCACTGGCTCGTGCCAAAGTTGGAAGTGCGGCGGCAAGGGTTCGTCATTGACATGGTGATCAATGATAAACTGAGGCGTGGTACTATCCATACCCTTGACCCAATTGACAGCCCGCGAATCTACTACGATGGTGCGCCGGATGGGGAGGCGAGGCAGGTCTTTATAGGTGATAAACGGGAATTGGTTGCGATAGAGGGCCAGAAAGCTCTGTACATTGCGGTTGAGTTGGCGCGGCAATACAGGTATGGCATTTGGGTAGAGCAGCGATGCCGCCAGCAATGAAGCTAATGCGTCAAAATCCGTATGTTCGTGGGTGAGAATGACCTCTATGCTTGCCGGTGTACTGGTTGCTGTACTTGGTGCGCTGTTTTCTGCCATGTCTGCTGCTATACCTGCATGATGTCCGCTCGTTTTGGGTGATGGTGTTTTTGTACTGGTGTCTTTTGGACTATGTATTACTGAGTATTACTGCCCATGTTATGCCAGCCCTGCGCGAATGAGCAATGTACGGGCGGCGGCGTTATGCGCTTCGACGATCAGCCCAACGTCTAGATGGACCGGCTCTCCATCTTCCACCAAAGTGCGCCCGTTGACCATCGCAAAATCGACATTTTGGGGGTGGCAGAAGATCAATGCAGCCAAGGGATCGTGAACTGCGCCGCCAGCGTAGGTTGGTGCGCTGAGGTCATAGGCAATTATATCGGCAGCCATGCCCGGAGCCAATGCGCCAATGTCATCGCGGCCCAAGACGGCGGCTCCACCCAGTGTCGCCAATTCTATAGCTTCACGCGCGGTCATGGCAGTGGGGTCACCAAGGACGCGCTGGAGCAACATGGCTTGGCGCGCTTCGGCCAATAGGTGGCTACTATCGTTGCTGGCACTGCCATCCACCCCCAAAGCTACCTTGACCCCAGCCTGACGCATTGCATGGACCGGCGCGATGCCGCTGGCAAGGCGCATGTTGGAAGTCGGACAGTGGGCGACACCTGTACCTGTGTGGTGGAATTTTTCAATTTCCGATTGGTTGATATGAACACAATGGGCGTGCCATACATCCTGGTCAAGCCAGCCTAATGTTTCGGCATAGTGTGCGGGGCGCTGACCAAAGTGAGTGAGACAGAAGGCATCCTCGTCTAGAGTTTCGGCCAAGTGGGTATGCAGCCGCACACCTGTATTAAAGCCGCGGGCCAGCGCGGCACTTTCGCGCATCAGATCGGGCGTGACAGTAAAAGGGCTGCAAGGTGCAATCACCACACGACGCATGGCGTAGCGCGCTGGATCGTGATATGTCTCGACCACGCGGCGGCAATCGCGCAAGATTGCTTCCTCGTCTTCGACCACGCGATCCGGCGGTAGCCCTCCCTTGCTCTCGCCGAGGCTCATGCTGCCGCGGGCTCCGTGGAAGCGCACACCGATGGCGGCGGCTGCTTCAAATTGATCATCCAGGCGGCTGCCGTTGGGCCAGAGATACTGGTGGTCGCTGCTGGTAGTGCACCCGCTGAGCAGCAGTTCAAGCAAGGCTAGCTGCGTGCTGATGCGAACAGCGTCCGGTGTTAGTTCGGCCCATACCGGATAAAGCGTTTTTAGCCAATCAAATAAGACTGCATTCTGGGCACCAGGGAGAACGCGAGTTAAGGCTTGAAAGAAATGATGGTGGGTATTGATGAAACCTGGCAGCACGATTTTGCCGCGTGCATTAATGCCTTGGTCGGCAGAGAGGGCCACAAGGGGCAGTTCTGACGCTGGGCCAACCCATTCTATGACGTTGTCACGGATCAAAACTGCCCCATCAACGATCTCGCGGCGAGCAGAATCCATGGTCACTAGATAATCAGCGTGATGAATTAGGGTGGTTGGCATAGGCTTCCTTTGTGGTTGTTTTTGCTGACCATAGGGTACACCAGAGACTCTCTCTCTGCAATGTCGCTTGCTGTGTAAAACATCTCTTGCCACCAGTAGCAATTGGAGTATGTAGCACTGAATTCAATGGCCTAATGGATGGAAAGTGGGGATGATTTCGCAGGGATTATCAACATGGCCTATGAACCTGTACTTATTTGATAGGGTCAGAGATTTGTTAGGGTCAGACAATGATGAAACTGAAAAATTCATGGCAATCAAAAGCGGTGCGGGAAGTCGAGCGCATTGCAACACCCTCAGCCTTTCGACCCCATCGTTTACTACGTGGTGGGAGAATCCAGACACTTGCTTCTTCCTATGCACCACGCAATCTGAGCGGGCGGTTGACCGGCGAACAGGTGGTGATCCTGGATGCAGGCCGCGATTATACGGGTTATGATGAGAAAGTGCGGCTGATGGGCTATTACAACCGGCACAGTGGCAGAGATCCAAGTCGTGGGTTGGTGATCTCACTGCATGGTTGGGAAGGAAACAGCCATTCTTCTTACAATCTATTGCTTGGGAGTTATTTGCTCACAAAGGGGTATGATCTTTTTCGTCTGAACCTGCGCGACCATGGACCTCGCCTGCATGTAGATCCCTATATGCTCAACCGAGGGGCCTTTTTTGGCACGCTGATTGAAGAGACAATGTGTGCGGTGCAGCAAGTGGCAGCATGGGCGGGTGATCTGCCTGTCTATTTGGTCGGACCTTCGCTTGGTGGCAATTTTGTGCTCCGGTTGGCTGTGCTCCATGCTGTCCAGCCAATCGCTAATCTGAGACGGGTGGTGGCGATTAGCCCCGCCATCAATCCGGCACGGTCAATCGAGCGCATTGACCAGCAGATTTATTTCCGGCGTTATTTTCGCAAACGCTGGCTGCGGACACTTCTCGCCAAGGAGCGTCATTTTCCAGATCTGTATCAATTTGGCCCGTTACGTCAGTTGTCGCACATTGAGCCGATGAGTCAATGGTTGATCAAGCATTATTCGAACTTTGCCGATACTGCTACCTATTACGCGAGCTATGCGGTGCTAGGAGACGCGCTAGCTGGATTGACCGTGCCGACTACGATTTTGACTGCGGCTGACGATCCAGTGATTATGGTGGAAGACTTTGAGACACTGGTAGCGCCACCCCTTCTTGATCTCAAAATTGAACAGTTTGGTGGGCATGTCGGTTTTGTCGATTGGTGGCCGCTGCACCATCATCTGCCAGAGATGGTAGAAGCAGCATTACAGCGGGAGTGAGCGGCGAATCTCGTTGAGTTAGAGAGATAAGCGCGCGTATGCTACAATGCTGCCATCATGCTGTCTAGGTGGTTGGCGCGGCTTAAGACTCAATTCTGGGGGAGTGTCATGCCCCACGATGACCCGGCAAACGACGCGGCAGGTGATGCACCGTGGTTGCGCGGTTGGCCTGAAATCCATGATGCCCGTGTACAGGCTGCTTTTACGCGTGTTCCACGTTCGGCCTTTGTCGGGTCGGCCTTGCGCCCTTGGGCGACCTGTGACAGGGCGCTGCCGATTGATGAGGGGCAGACCATCAGCCAGCCTTTTGTTGTGGCGCTGATGACGCAAGCATTGGCGCTTCAACCTGGGATGCGGGTTTTGGAGGTTGGAACAGGATCTGGCTATCAAACAGCGATTCTGTGCGAGTTAACGGCGCAAGTGGATCGAGTACCGGGAGAAAATATCTGGTCTATCGAGCGTTATGACACCTTGTCCGCTCAAGCAAAGCGGGTATTGAATGAACTGGGCTATTATCCCCATCTCTTTGTAGGCGATGGTGCAGTAGGGTGGTTCCCTGCCGCTCCCTATGATGCGATTATGGTGACAGCAGCAGCATCTGCATTGCCACGACCACTTTGGGAGCAGTTGGCGGATGGGGGGCGTTTGGTCATCCCGATTGGCCCGGCTACAGAAGGACAGGTGCTTTGGCTCGTGGTCAGGCGTGGGCGTCAGTTGGCGCGACGTATGCTCGGCGGGGTTCGCTTTGTCCCCTTGATC